>JAFUCL010000087.1 GCA_017459725.1 Solobacterium sp.
CAGCATTATAATATGTTCGCTGATCAGGTAGGGCTAGTACTTGATTAGCACTTTTCATATCTCCATTTTACCAATTCAAAAGAGGCTATAACAGCTTTTCAACTGTTACAGCCTCTGCTTTTCTGTTTAATCCTTCCAGACAGTTTCGGCGATTTCCTTCACCAGGGCAAGCTTAGCCCACTGCTCTGCTTCGGTCAGTTTGTTGCCTTCCTCAGTAGAGGCAAATCCGCACTGCGGTGACAGATACAGATTCTCCAGCGGTACATATCTGGCCGCATCATGGATTCTGCGGATAATCGTATTCTTATCCTCAAGTTCCGGTCTCTTTGTTGTAATCAGACCGAGCACCACTTTCTTTCCTTCCGGAATATAGGCAAGCGGTCCGAAGCCGCCTGAACGTGCATCATCATACTCAAGATAGAAGGCATCGACATTTTCCTGCGCAAAGAGATACGGCGCAATCGGATCATAGGCTCCTTCATTGGCATATGTGCTGTGGAAATTACCGCGGCAGACATGCGTATTGATGACCATACCCTCAGGCTTTGCGGCAAGCGCACGGTTGTTCAGATCAACCTCTTCCTCGGCAATGACTTTGAGTGATTCCTCGGTAATGCCGAAGCGTTTCCAGAAGCCTCTGTCTGCGTACAGTGTCCATGTGCAGTCATCAAACTGCAGATTGCGGCATCCTGCATCATAGAGATCCTGAATGACCTGATGATAGGCCTTAACAATATCGTTCTTCAGCTCTTCATCATCCGGATAGATTGCTTTGTTGGCATCTCTGAATTCCTTCAGACGCAGCTGTGTCAAAAGCTGTGCCGGTGCCGGTATTGTCTGTTTCGCAACGGTATTCTCATCCTCCTGTGCTTTGACAAAACGGAAGTGCTCCACAAAAGGATGATTCTCACCGCTGATCCTGCCGGTAATGACCGCTGTTTCGGCTTTGGTCACTTCGTCATGGAAGTGCAGACCGTCGGCTGTTTTTCTCTTCTCAATTCCGTTCAGTCCCCAGAAGAAATCCATATGCCACCAGGCTCTGCGGAATTCACCGTCCGTAATCACATGATAGCCGGCCTGTTTCTGCTTACTGATGAGATCAAGGATGCACGCATCCTCAACCGCCTTCAGCTCTTCTGCCGTAATACTGCCCTTTTCAAAAGCAGCTCTGGCATCCTTCAGTTCCTGCGGTCTCAGAAAACTGCCAACATAATCAAACCGGAAAGGCGCATGCTTTGTATTATCCATCATAGACTTATCTCCTTTTTACTTTTCTAATTTTAGCGGTTGTACGGGGATGCATACAAGAGCCGCCGGCACGATTTCAGTGTTGCTGTGCTATGATGCAATCAGAAAATGATTAACAACAGGAGGTCATATGCTTGTACAGACACAATACGGTCTTCTCGAAGGAACCGACTGCGGCAGTTTCTCGGTTTTCAAAGGCATTCTTTATGCATGTCCGCCCGTCGGTGCCCTGCGTTTCCGTGCTCCCCAGCCGCCCGTACCGTGGGAAGGGGTGCGCAAAGCTGATCATTTTTCCGCACAGTGTCCGCAGCTGAGCATTACCGACGGTCTCTACGGAAAAGAATTCTACACCGATCCTGCCTATCCTCTGCCGCCGATGAGCGAGGACTGCCTGTACCTGAATATCTGGGTGCCTGCGGATATAAAAGAACCGGCACCGGTTGCCTTCTGGGTACACGGCGGCGGTTTTGACCACGGCTTCGGCAGTGAAATGGAATTTGACGGCAAGGCATATGCTGAGCGCGGCGTTATACTAGTCACAATCAACTACCGTGTCGGTGTCTTCGGCTTCTTTGCCTGCCCGGAATTGACTGAAGAAGATGAAGCACATGCATGCGGCAATCAGGGAATTCTGGATCAGATTGCAGCACTGCACTGGGTGAAAGACAATATTGCGGCATTCGGCGGCGACCCGGAACGGATTACCGTATTCGGACAGAGTGCCGGTGCCATGAGTGTACAGACACTGATCACCAGTCCGCTGTCCCGGGAGCTGATGTGCGGTGCCATCATGCAGAGCGGCGGCGGTCTGCGCAACGGGCTGGTCAATGATATCCTGCCGGAAACCGCATACGGATACGGTAAGAGAATCATGGAGCTGTGCGGAGCAGAGAACCTAAAGGAAATGCGTGCACTGCCTGCCGGGACTTTTACGGGGATCCTGCCGGATCTGTACAGGGAAGGACTGCGTCCGTTCAGACCTGTTCAGGACGGATATGTACTCTTTGAAAACTATGTTACGGCAGCCGCGGAGGGACACACAGCAGCGGTTCCGTATATGACTGGCATCACTGCTGATGATATCGGTGTGCGTGATAAAGCAGAGGATTCCGAGCTGTACAAAGGATGCGTACGCTTTGCGGAAACCGTAAAAACACCTGTATTTATGTATTTTTTCAATCATTCTCTGCCGGGAGATCAATCCGGTGCTTTCCATTCCAGTGAATTATGGTATACTTTCGGCACACTGGACCGGTGCTGGCGTCCCATGGATGCCGGTGATTATGCACTGAGTAACCTCATGCTGGACTGCTGGACATCCTTTATGAAGACCGGCTCTCCGCAGCATGACTGGGAACCATACGGAACTTCAGCATATATCCGTGAATTCCGGTAACTGTTTCACCTAAAGAAAGCAGGAAAACAACATGACAGACATTCTGGATCAGGCGATTGCTTTCGCGGTCAAGGCTCATGAAGGCGCAGTACGGAAATCCGGAGGCGTGCCCTACATCCTTCATCCCCTGGAAACCGCAGTAATCGTAAGCACCCTCACATCGGAGCGGGAGATCATGGCTGCGGCCGTTCTTCACGATGTGCTCGAAGACACCAGCGCAACCGAAGCACAGATCCGCGAACTGTTCGGCGAACGGATAACGGCACTTGTCGTCAGCGAAACAGAAGACAAGCGCAGAAACCGTCCTGCCAGCGAAACATGGCATATGCGCAAGGAAGAATCATTGGCTGCTCTTAAGCGGAATCCTGATCCGGCTGCCGGACTGATCTGGCTTTCCGACAAGCTTTCAAACATGCGGGCATTCTACCGGGATTACCTGCGGAATCCCGACAGACTCTGGGATAACTTCAACATGAAGGATCCCTGCGAACAGTGCTGGTATTATACACACGCAAGAGATGCCGTCAGCTATCTGTCGGATACCGCCGCATGGCAGGAGCTGGACAGACTGATCAGAATCGTCTTTGCGGAAGAACTGAAATAGAAAAGAAGAGGATTACTCCTCTTCCTCATGCCGTTTCCTTCGGGAAGCGGTATTTTCATAACTCACGGTTGTGCCTTCCTCAACGGAAGATGTCAGCCAGACGTTGCCGCCGATCACAGAATGATCACCGATGATTGTGGTACCGCCGAGAATAGTCGCATTAGCATAGATCGTAACATGATTGCCGATATCCGGGTGACGCTTGCCGCCTTTGACGGGGAAGCCGTTTTCATCCAGTTCAAAGCTCTTGGCACCGATCGTAACACCCTGGTACAGCTTGACATGATGACCGAGCACAGCTGTTTCACCGATGACAATGCCGGTGCCGTGGTCAATGCAGAAGTACTCACCGATGGATGCGCCGGGATTGATATCAATGCCGGTTTTTTCATGTGCGTATTCCGTCATGATGCGGGGAATATACGGAATACCCAGCCGGTACAGTTCATGGGCGATACGGAATATCGTAATCGCATAGAAGCCCGGATAGCAGAGAATGACTTCAGCTTTGGAGATCGCCGCCGGGTCGCCGTTGTATATCGCTTCAATGTCCGTCAGGAGAACTTTCTTGATCTGCGGCAGACACTGTATGAATGCATTGGTCTGTTCCTGTGCATTTCCGCAGTTGCCTGTCAGCTCAGCCGTACGCAGTATTTCATCGCAGAGATGATCATGCAGGAATGCAAGCGCAATGCGCTGGCTCATACCTTCATAGTGGTAAAAGGCCGGGAACAGCAGAACCTGTGCTGCCTTCAGAATCTCCACGATCCGTCTGCGGTCGGGAACTGCACATGCCGGATCAAGCTGGGGATCCGTCAGTTCGTTCAGACTGGTAATAATGTAATCTGTATATCCGTTCATTTGTCGTCTCCAAACATTTCCGTTGAAAGATAGCGGTCGCCCGAATCGGGAAGAACAACCACAATCGTCTTGCCGGTGTTTTCCGGTCTCTTCGCAGCTTCCACAGCCGCCCACAGAGCAGCACCGCTGGAAATACCGACGAGGACACCTTCCGTTTTTCCGAACAATGCACCGAACGCAATCGCATCTTCGTTGCCGACGCGGATCACTTCATCATACACGGATGTATCCAGCACTTCCGGCACAAAGCCTGCACCGATACCCTGGATTGCATGCGCACCGGGTTTGTCTCCGGAAAGCACTGCAGAAGTATCCGGTTCAGCCGCAATCACTCTGATAGCCGGATTCTGTTCTTTCAGGTAACGTCCGGTTCCGGTAATGGTTCCGCCGGTGCCTACACCTGCCACCAGAATATCCACTGTCCCGTCCGTATCACGCCAGATTTCCGGACCGGTTGTCTTGTAATGGGCAGCACTGTTGGCCGGGTTCACAAACTGTCCGGCAATCATGGATCCCGGAATCTGTGCAGCCAGCTCCTCTGCTTTTGCGATGGCGCCGGCCATACCCTTGGCACCTTCACTCAGCACCAGTTCAGCACCGTATCCCTTCATAAGTCTGCAGCGTTCCTCCGACATGGAATCGGGCATTACGATAATCACTCTGTATCCGCGTGATGTGCCGATTGCCGCAAGTCCGATACCGGTGTTTCCGCTGGTTGGCTCAATGATTACCGCACCCGGTTTCAGCACACCGCGTCTTTCGGCATCATTGATCATCTCAAGTGCCGCACGGTCTTTGGCAGATCCGGTCGGATTCAGGTATTCCATCTTTCCAAGCAAGGTTGCACGCAGACCGAATTTTTCTTCAATGTGGCGGAGGTGCAGAAGCGGTGTTCCTCCGATCATCTCTTCCATGGACTGATATATACGCATCTTTTTATCCTTCTTTCATACAGCACAGAAATAAAACAGAACAAATTTGCCGTTGTTCTGCTGTGCAGTCCTGCTAAAACGAATCATACTCCCCCGGTTTTTGTTTGTAAACTGCATTTTGCATGCGCTGTGCATGATGACCGACTATAATTGAAGCGTGTGAGGAAAAGATGTATGCTGCTGATCAATTTCTTTGATACCGATTATATCAGTGCACTGATTCCGGTTAAAACGTTCTGTCCGGAACGTATTATTTTTCTTTCAGACCATACAAACCATCATTCCCAGGGTCCTGTATTTCTGCAAGACACCATCGCCCGCTTCTACGATAAGCACAATCCTCCAGAACTGGAATTCTTCGGTGTTGATGCGGATGATCTGCATGCCATTGAGGATACCCTCAGAGAGCTGATCGGCAAAAACAAGAATGAAGACATCCTGCTGAATATCACCGGCGGATCTGTACAGATGGGTATCGCTGCCTTCGGTGCAAGTTTCCGCTTTGCCAATGTTTCACCGATCTGTGTAGACCGCGGAAGCAATGTGATCATGAATGTACTTACACAGGAAACGATTGCCGAGCTTGCGCATATCACGCTGGATGATTACATCAGTGTGATCGGTGCAGAACGCCGCGGCAATTCCAAATCCATACCGCCGGAAAACATGTTTGATGCCGTCAAAGAAGTATCGGAAATGATCTTCGCACATGAAGAAACATGGCATGCACTGTGTGATTACCTTGTACGGTATACAAGAAGCTACGACATCGGTTCTCCGTTCCATCTTCCCAAAACTGCAAAATACAACCGCAAATCATTTGCCATACGCTTCATGATGGACAAGATTGCGGAATGCGGGTTTGTGCGCAAGGTAAATGATTCTCTGTACGCCTATGTCAGCGGACAATACAAATCCTATCTGATGACATACGGCTCCTGGCTGGAACTGTATGTGTATATTCATGCGATCAAGTATTTCGATGATGTCAGTGTCGGTGTTCAGGTTGACTGGACAAAGCATGACTACTTCCAGACGCTGGACAACGAAATTGACGTGCTGGCCATGAAGAATTCCGAACCTTACTTCATCTCATGCAAGATGACGGAACCCACCATACAGAACCTGTATGAAATCGGCTATGTCGCAACCCACGTCAAAGGTATCTATGCACATCCCATCCTGGCCACAACCTATCCGGTCAGACAGCGCAAAAAGGGACCGTCCGAACTGCTTGAAAGAGTCCGCAAACTTCACATCGGACTGATTGAAGCAGAAGACTTCAAAACAAAGTCAGTGAAAAAAGTATTCAAAGACGCTACCGTCAAATAAGCATACGGGAGGAGAAATCCTCCCTTTTTTATCGGCGTATCTGAGCAATTAAAAACCGCTCCTGTATGTATAACAGAAACGGTTATGTGCTGTTTACCGGAAGCTTCCGAGATATGCAAGACTCGGTTTCGGTGTGCGCTCCTGTGTCTCACGGTTTACCGCAATCAGACCGAATGTCATCTCATATCCCTTCTGCCACTCAAAGTTATCCATCAGGCTCCAGTGGCAGTAACCCTTCACTGGGATACCGTCGGCGATGCATTTCTGTACACCTGCCAGTGCTGTTTCAATGAAGGCAACCCTGCGGGTGTCATCCGATGTAGCGATGCCGTTCTCCGTAACAATGAGGTCTCCCTTGAAGTCTTCATGTACCCGGCGGATCACATGTTCAAGACCTTCCGGATAATACTCATAATTCATCTGTGTCAGTTCTGCACCTTCCGGAGCCGGCAGCTGACCCTGCGGACCGTACTGTGTTCTGGTGTAATTCTGTACACCGAGGAAATCATCATCCTGAATATACGGCAGGTAGTGACGGAATTCTTCATCCCACGCAGCTTCTTCAAATGCTTCACCGCCGGGCAGTGCCTGCAGATCATGCATAGAGAGTGTCAGACCTGTCTTAATATGCGGGCATTCAGCCTTCACTGCTTCAACAGCAGCACGGTGCGCACGCATGACAAGCAGATCACCCTCAGGTGTACGGGAGCTGACAAAGATCTGCGGCTGCGGAGTGCCGAATACCTGGGCATTCTCCTGGGCTGCATACTTCATATTCTCCATCATCTTTTCAAAGTTCATGCCGACCTGTACGGTGCCTTCAGCCTTGGATGCTTTCTGTGCCTGTTCAGCCATCAGTCTGAAACGCTTGGCAATGGCAGCCAGCTGCAGACCCATGTTGGCTTCATTGATCGTACAGATGTAATTCAGCTCACTGCCGAGTTCCTTGGCAATATAGGACGCATATCTGCGGAAATCCTCAATGGTGCTTTCTGCTTCCCAGCCGCCTTTGCGGATCAGCCAGACCGGACTGGTGAAGTGATGCAGGGTAACGATCGGTTCAATACCGTATTTACGGCAGCATGCGATCACCTTCCGGTAATGCTCTGTCTCTTCAGCGTCGTACACGCCCTCTTCCGGTTCGATTCTTGCCCATTCAACCGAGAAGCGGTATGCATTGAGACCGGCTTCTGCCATCAGCTTAATATCTTCTTCGTATCTGTTGTAATGATCACAGGCATCACCGCTCGGTTCGGTAAAACTGCTGTGCGGCATCTGTTCCTGTGCCCAGTAGTCACTGTGGATATTGTTGCCTTCCACCTGGTGTGCTGCCGTTGATGCACCGATCAGAAAATCTTCAGCGAACTTCATGCTTTCTCCTCCAGCGGAACACATGTTCCTTCCGTAATGCCCGTTTCATTGAAGGCATCCACTCTCACATAGTACTTTCTGCCCTTGACCAGAGCACCGATTCTGTTCTCACCGGCATGGAATGTCATCATGCTGTGGTAGAGCTTGTCAGGTGCACTGCCGAAGAGGATGTTGTATCCGACGGTATCAGGCTGTTCCTTGATATCCGCAATCAGATCAAGGTCGTTGGGACGGACGGCTGTAAATACAGGCACGGCCGGTTTTTCACCATGTCCTTTTCCGAATACACGCAGACCAGAGATGCACGGTTTCTGCTCATACGGAACACACATATCCGACAGACGGACATAACGCAGCTGCATGCCTTCTTCACAGACAACCAGATCATGACTGAGGTCTGTCTCGGCACTGCTCTTATCCGCAATCACAAACCATTCTTTACCGTCAGCGGAGCCTTCAAGTTTCCACTGTGTTTTCAGATTACGCTCTTCAATGTATCTTGCCTGGGAACCGGGACGTATTTCACCGGGACACGGAATACTGATCACATCATCCGCGAAGTTCACCTGCACGGCATGTACATCAAACACATCACCAAGATCGATCTGCAGCCATTCTTCTCTGCTGTTTGTTTCTGCCTGCCACCAGGTCTGCACGTTTTCCTCTGCTGCCTTGGCCGGTTCATGTCCTTCCGTACAGGAAGAAGCTTCTGCTTTCTTTCCCGCACTCAGCAGCATCCATTCGGGATCATCCCAGGGATCCTGTCTGAAGCCGGTGACTTTCATCGGCCAGTCACCGTAACGCTGGTTGCAGAAGAGTTCACCGTCTTTATCAAATCCTGCCGGCCAGAGACCGACTCTTCTTTCGAAGTCATGATTCATACTGATGCGCATGGTGGAGACATGCCACCGGTTGCCCTGCTCATCCTGCATGGTGGAACCGTGACCTGCACCGGGCAGGAATCCGCCCGGCTTGTAGGAATACGGGTTGTTCTCTGCCAGTTCAAACGGTCCCAGGGGACTGTCACTGACATACACACCATCACAGTATACGTTGTACTGGGCACCCGGAGCGGCATACTGCAGATAATATTTACCGCAGTGCTTGTCCATCCAGGCGCCTTCAATATACGGTCTTCGCGTGAACATGCCTTTGATCAGTGTCTGCAGCTCAGGCGTCAGGGCGGCTGCAGGCATTCCCTGTGCTTTCAGGAAGCCCTGGAATTTCATCTCAACTTCTTCGTCCGAAGCCGGCAGTTCCGTATTGTTTTCACCGACACGTTCATAGCCGTTGGACCAGGGATTCCCGTCAATCAGTGCTTTTGTCTCACCGATCGGCAGCATCGTCTCAGGATCAAGTTCCGTACCGTAGATCGGTGTCATATTGGAACATCCCCAGTAGAAGTAGATTCTGCCGTCATCATCCGCAAACAGATTCGGATCCCAGAACGGGAAGTTTCCTTCTACCTTTTCATACGGTCCGTTCAGTATATCCTTTGTCCGCCAGCGGTCGCAGTTCCGGTCACGGCTGGATGCACAGAACCACACCCAGTCACCGATGACACGCACATCCGGAGCATAGTCATACAGCGGCAGATCTTCGGGCAGACGGTGATTCTCCCAGTTCACAAGATCATCGGACACCCATACACCCAGGGTCATGGAAGCGAAGATGTAATATCTTCCCCGGAAACAGATCATGGACGGATCGGCCGATTCACGGCAGATCTGCAGCAGTCCGTGCTTGCGCGGATCAGCGTTGAACTGATACCGGTAATTGATGTTAATCGGATTACATAAGTATTTCATAATGATGTTTCCCCGCTTTCACCTGTTCATTGGTCCCGTCCGGCAGGATAATTTCCGCCTGTCCGGGCACTTCTATATCAAATATGACTGTATCGTCCTGGTATGTCCATTTACTGATGATCGTACCGGCCGGAGATTTCCATTCCGCTTCTGCGAATGACAGCTCCCGGCACGGATGCGGTTTTACCGTAATCTTTCCGGCTTCAAGTCTGATACCGCAGAGTCCGCTGAACAGCCAGCCGCTGATGGCACCGTAGGAATAATGATTCAGTGAATCATGCACGGTACCGTCTTCCCGGATACCGTCCCATGTTTCCCAGATTGTGGTGGCACCTTTCTTGACTGCATACAGCCAGCCCGGTGTATCCTCCTGCAGCAGAAGCCGGCAGGCAGTATCCGTATGTCCGTAATCTGCCAGCACACTGCAGAGATACGGCGTGGACAGGAATCCGGTGTTCAGATGATATCCGTTATTGATTACCATCTCATTCAGTGTATCCGCAGCTTTCTGTGCTTCCCCGCCCTTCAGCAGACCGAAGGCAACCGGTCTTACATACTCTGCCTGACGTTCCGATGTAATGGTGCCATCCTGCGTGCATGTATATCTGTATGCCTTGGCCGCATTCTGCGCTGTCTTACGGTAGGTTTCCGCATCTTCCTCCTTGCCGAGGATTTCCGCAATCCGGGACATCAGGAGACTTGACCGGTAATAATACGCTGTGGCAACTTCCGGTGCTCCGAACATCATGTTCTTCTTCATCGTATCCATGGAGGATACATCCGGTTCCAGCCATTCTCCGAAATGGAATCCCTGATCGACCAGGAACCGTTTCCACGGGTTGCGCAGATTCTGAATACGGGTATGTGAAGCACGCTTCTTCACAAAGGACAGCCAGCCCTGCATCATTGCATAGTTTTCCTTCAGGATCTGTTTGTCACCGTATGCTTCATACAGTGCCCAGGGAACGAGTATGCATGCATCACCCCAGCCTGCGGATCCCTGCAGCATTTCCGAGATCGGACTGCCGCTGTTGTTCACAGGCGCAATATTCGCAACGAGACCGTCCTTCCGCTGTGCCAGACGGCATTCCGCCAGCCACTTGCGCAGCACCGGCAGACAGTCCGCAAGGTATACGCCGGCCGGTGTAAACACCCCGGCATCACCTGTCCAGCCTGCTCTTTCACGGGTCGGGCAGTCCGTCGGAATATCCACGAAATTGGAACGCATGCTCCAGAGGGAATTGCGGAACAGCTGGTTGACATCTTCATTGCCGCAGCGGAAGAAACCTGTCTGCTCCATCCGGGAATATACAGCAATGGCGGTAAACTCTGCATCACTGAGGTCAATGTCCGTTTCAATCTTTGCATATCTGAAGCCGAAAATCGTAAAGAACGGTTTGTATTCATTCAGGCCTTCTTTGCAGATATATTCAAGTTTCTGCGGGATGCCGCCGTTCTTGTTGCGCTCTCCCGGTTCATAGTTGGCCTGGGTGAAATTGCCGTTCTCATCCAGTGTTTCCCCATGCCAAAGCACAATCTTCTGACCTTCCCGTGCATTCAGACGGAATGAAGTATAACCGGCAAGGTTCTGTCCGAAATCGATCACGGTTTCACCGTTCGGTGTACGGATCAGTCTGCCGGCAAAGGTTTCCTGCTCACATACAGGAACCGTTTCCGCACCGGTCAGTACATCAAAGGAATGATCTGCAACCCGTACGGCATGCCAGTCATGGGTCTCCTCCATGCGGGCATCATATGTTTCACCGAGTTCGGGATCATTCTCCCGGACCGGTCCGTCCTGTGAAGCCACCCAGCTTTCATCGCTGCAGAGAACAGCCTCACCGTTGATTTCCAGCTGACACAGCAGCGCAAGATCTTTGCCGTAATAATTGTTCAGACCGTCCACACCGTTGTTGCCGCGGTACAGACCGTCACCGATCATCACCCGCAGTTCGTTCTCACCATTCTTCAGCAGATCACTGACATCATATGTCTGTACCTGGATGCGTTTCCGGTAGTCATCAATGCCCGGCGCCAGTACATAGTCACCAACTCTGATTCCGTTGAGATATGCCGCATACATACCGTGACAGGTAATATACAGTCTTGCCCGTCCGCTCTCATGCACCGAAAACCGTTTTCTGAGCACACTTGCCGGCATGCGTCCGGCAGGTTTCTTTTCCGGTTCGGGATCGATCCACTTTGCTTTCCAGCCGTTTTTGCGGACAATACCGGTTTCATAGACAGCTTCACTCCATTCACCGGCTTCTCCGTTTTCATCGTACAGGCGGATCCGCCACTGCACGGTTTCCTTCGGCTTTGCGGTGTATCCGCATTCTGCCAGAGATGCACTGCTCTGCACCACGCCGCTGTGCCATCTCTCCCTGCCGCCGGCCGTTACCGTAATTTCATATGCACTCTGTCCGCCGCCTTCAGGATTCCAGCTGAGCACCGGTCTGAGGTTCTGCAGACCGATCGGATCCTTCATATGTTCACACTTAAGACTGACTGCTCTCATTGCCGTATCTCTCCTTCAGCCACGAAGCGCTGATTTCCAGACTTCTGACGGGATCTTTGCCGATCCAGTTGCGGTGTGTTTCCAGAACCACTGCATCAACACCGTTTGCCTCTGCCTGCACCCGCAGACCGTCGAGGTTCATATTGCCTGTACCAAGTTCAACACTGTCCGATTTCAGAATCGGAGTAATTGCCGGTCCGTTGTTCCTGCTGCCGCGGTCCGTAATATGCCACATCTTCATTCTGTTTCCGAGTCTCTTCATCCACAGCAGAGCATCCGCACCGCCTTCGGTAAACCAGTAACTGTCAAATTCAAAGTTCACACATGAGGGATCTGTTTCATCGATCAGAATGTCATATGCGGTTTTCTCCGGGACGGGTCTCAGCAGTTCAACATTGTGATTGTGATACAGCAGAGAGATGCCGCTGTCCCTGAGCACTGCCCCTGCTTTATTCAGACGCGCAGCCAGTTCCTGTACAGTCTGCAGATTCCCGTAATCAAAGCGGTACATACCGGTTATGACAACCCGGTCCGTGTGCAGGTCTTTGGCTTCCTGAATCACCGCAGCGGTTTCCTTTTCGAGACTGCCGAGGTCCGTATGCAGGGAAGCAACGCTTAGATCATGCTGTTCAAGCAATCCTTTCCAGTTGAGATTACCGCCCTTGCCGGTCGGCATGCCTGCTGCCCTGGTCATAATTCTGACCATAAAAGATGTCGGATGGATCATAAACCTGTTGAGTTCAATGCCGTCATATCCTGCATTTCTGATTCTGGTCAGGACCTTGTCTGCATCCTGCGCTGTGCTGATTACACTGCCGAGCATGATCTGCTGGACATAAGTCTTCACGGGTGCGTCCTCCTCATTAATTGTGTACGGTCTTTGACACTGCTGTGTCCTTCTACGACTATATTTTAGGAAGCGCGCAAAAATGCTGTAAAGTCATAAACCACGGCAAAATTACACTTTTTCGTGTTTCTGTCTGCGTGTTTATAGTAAAATTTGGGTGAAATCTGTCAGGAGGTACGATTTTTGGCTGATACAATGACACAGGCCGAGCGTAACCTTACGCTTCTGGAGCGTGTGATTCCCGATAATGAAAAGCTGTACATCTGGTGCTACGACCGTGATGGACGGCTGATTGCGACATCCTGCCGTGACAGCGCTGTGCTGCAGGACGCTTTTATGTACCTCGGCGGCGCAAAGAAAATATCTGCTTTATCTCCGGAGGAAACAGACCGGGGACCGGTGCTGATCGGATCGTCAGTCGGTATGCAGTGGGCCGTAACCCGCGAACATGAACGCAGTAATGAACTCTTCTTTGTCATCGGTCCGGTTTTCTACCAGCCGCCGCTTGCCGAAGAAATCCGCTTCGGTCTCACCAAAGTGGAACATCCTTCCGGCTTCATTGCCTGGTCGCAGGACTTCCTTGCCGCTCTGCATGAAATGCCTGTCCTGCCGTACAACGTATTCATCCGGTATGTGCTGATGATTCACAATGTGCTGACCGGTGATCATCTCGGTGTTGAAGCAGTCGGAAAGACAGAAACCGGCATGGAACATATCAGTGCCTCGCCTGCCGAACAGCGTGACCGCTCCCGGGTATACGCTGCTGAAAAAGCAATGCTGCAGGTTGTACGGGAGGGCGATATCAACTACCAGGATATTCTTCAGGACAGTGTGCTTCTCAGTACCGGAGTGCCGGTGCGCGGAAAGGATCCGCTGCGGGCAGCCAAAACAAGTATTATCGTATTCACCAGTCTGGTCTGCAGAGCCGCAATCGAAGGCGGTCTCAGTCCCGAAGTCGGTTATTCGCTGGGTGATTCCTATATCCAGGCGGTTGAAGACTGCAACGACTCCAGTGAGTTCTCCGCTCTTGCCTATACCATGTACCGGGATTTCATATACCGTGTGCATCAGATCCGCCTGAATCCGAATTATTCCCATGCAGTGCAGAAAGTCTGTGACTTCATCTCGCTCAGTCTGAACCGGAAAATCAAAACATCGGAACTTGCCGAACTGGTCGGCTACAGTGAATACTACCTGACCGAGAAATTCAGGAAGGAAACCGGACAGTCGGTCAGTTCCTATATCCGTCAGGTCAAGATAGACCGGGCAAAAGTACTGCTGGAATCCACAGACCTGTCGGTCCGTGATATAGCAGAACGTCTGGCCTTCAATACACCGAATTACTTCATCCAGACCTTCCGTGAAATCACCGGTGAAACACCAGCCCAATACCGCCGGAAACTGAACAGCGAATAACAATGCAGGGACTGATATACAGCCCCTGCATTTTACTGTCTGCCGCTGCGCTTCAGTGTGCGCAGGTATTGTTTCTGTTCATTGCTGATCCGGTAGCTTTCAATCGCTTTCTGTATTGTTTTGTTATGTGTCCATACATCGAGTTTATTGTTTTCAAGATACCCGACAGTCGTTTCGTACTGCTTGGCAAGAGCCGTCGCGAACAGCCATGCCGTCATCATCCTGACATAGTATTCATCCCGTCTGAGCACAGCCGCCATGTCCAGGTATTCCGGTTTAAAGTGCTCTTCCAGATACCACCGCATGATGACACCCTCACCGAAGCGGACCGTATACGGATGCGTATTATTCAACCATACGGGAATCAGCTTTGCCGTTTCCCCGGGGTATTTGCCGAGAACTGCCGGTCTTAATGAATCACACACAGCCCAGTTATCGACATACGGAAGGAATACCTTCAGCTGTTCCACACAGGCATTGAAGTCTTTTTCAAGGTTAAGCAGCAGACCGTGCAGTTGGTTTTCCTCATAATACGTGTGCGGCAGTTCATGCAGAAACGCTTCTGCCTCTGCGGTTCCCCGGATTTTTTTTGCCAGCTTACGCAGCAGCGGAACTCTTACGCCGATGACGGTTTCATCCGGAACGTCCGGTATCAGCGCGCTGTTGAATTTTCTGTATTCCGGATCCTGAAGATCCAGCAGACGTTTCTGCAGCGGTGTCATGTTTACTCCAGCGGCGCAATCGGATTCATAGCGACGGTTTCCTCCGTGGTAAGTGAATCCATCAGCGCAACATATGCTTCTTTCGTGATCTTCGGTGTATAGTCCGCCAGTGTTTTTCTTGCATTCTCTGCACCGTTCTTCAGCAGCTTGTATCCCATCAGTGCAAAGATCTTTGCGGTTACCACATAAGCAAGTTCTTCATCAACAGGCTGCGCACTGATATCATGCAGAACACCGGCATAACCGCCCGTGTTGAACTGATAGACAGGCATCAGGGAAGACACATCTCCGTAGTCCGTTGAACCTGTGGAAGCCGGACAGTCATTGTCCAGTGAAATGTTCCTGTAATTGTATGCCTGCATGACATCACTGATGGCTTCGGCCATGACGGATGTATCCTTCAGCGGAACCGTCGGCAGATAGCCTGCCAGGGTTACAATCTCTGCGCCGGCACCGGTCGCCACTGCACCGGCACGGATTGCACGGTCGAATTTCTGACTGGCATTCTGGTATGCAGGAATGTTATTCGCACGGACCGAATATTCCATCGTTGCCGTGTCCGCAATGACATTCATTGCCACACCGCCGTTGCTGATGAAACCATGCACACGCACACAGTCGCTGTCCCGGAAGCTTTCACGCTGCACATCGATTGCATGCATGGCAACCGAAGCTGCTGCCAGGGCATCCACGCCTTTGTCAGGTGCACCTGCCGCATGTGATGCCTTGCCCCGGAAAGTAACAAGCTTGTTTACGAAACCGTTGCTGGTGCCGTTGGCTACGGCAGCATCCGTTCCCGGCATGGTATGATGACCGACCGTGATATCAATATCATCCAGATCTCCGCACTTGATCAGTTCGCACTTGCCGCCGCCGTAGGATATCTTTCCTTCCTTCATCAGACCTCGGCGGTATTCCACATCCACATATTCCTCAGCAGGCACCGCAAAGAACACAATATTTCCGTCCAGTGCATTCTTTACTTCCTCATCCTGCAGCGCGATTGCAGCACCAATGACACCGGCAATCTGTGAATTATGTCCGCAGCAGTGTGATGCACCGGTCTCGGGATTCGTATCCTTGTGATTGGAAATCGGCAGTGCATCAAGTTCACCCATCAGCGCAACACGCACTTCTCCATCCTGCTTCGGCTTCAGATAGCTTTTGACACCTGTGATGGCAAGTCCCGTTTTCGTTTCGGCATTACCGGCCATTGCTTTGGCAAACAGTTCACTGGTCCGGAATTCCTTGTATCCGAGTTCCGCATGGTACCAGATATCCCTGCCCGCCGCAATGATTGTTTCACGGTTCGCATCAATGATTTCAATTATCTTTTCCTCAATGTGATCCATAAAGCATCTCCTTCTGCTTTCAGTATATGTGATTGCACTGTCTGTTATGAATGAATGTTTCTGAATGACCTGTTTATGAAAATGAATACGGAATTCCGTATTCATCTCTTCAGTACAATTGTGACATCTCCATTGCCGAGCAGGTTCGCAAGCTCTGATGCATCGGCACTGACAATATGTCCGAACTTTGTATACTCCCACGTATTGGACCCGTAGAACACCACGATCTGGTTTCCCTGATACAGGACGATATCTCCTGCCTGCGTGGTGATACGGGTATCATCATGGGGTAATGAAGCACCGAGCGGACCGACCTGTTCAAAGCCGCCGTACATGGACATCTGCACCGTTACAGGTTCACTGCTCATTTCCGCAAGCGCCGCAACAGCAGGATTATCCTCCCACTGCACCTGCAGTTCTGTTTCGTTGATATACATTTTCATCACTGCCACCTCTTCCTCTGTTTGTGTTTCCGTGTTCTCTTCAGAAGCGGATGTTTCCGCCGGCTGTGCAGATACTGCTGCTTCGGCAGGCTGCTCACTGTCTGCAGTCTTCCCGCAGCTGATCAGCAGTAAACACAATCCTGCCGCAAGTATTCTTTTCATCATCGGTTACGGAAATATGTGCGGATTTCCTCCATCCGCGCACTCTGTTTGACACCGAACGGACATCTGCTGTCACAGTGGCCGCAGGAAACACAGTCCTCGGCAGTATGTTCAAGACTGTAGTAGTGTTCAGCAGCCATGGCATCTCCTGCTTTGGCAAGGTCATAGTATTTGTTGATCAGACCGACATCGAGACCTGCAGGACACGGACAGCAGTGATTGCAGTAAACGCATCTGCCGGCTGCGGAAGCAGGTGTGAATGTGCTGATGACCGTATAGTCCAGTGCTTCCTCCGGCTGTTCATAATAAGCAAGCAGCGTATCTACTTCCTCTGCACTGCGGGCACCCGGAAGCACACAAAGCACACCGGGTTTATCCAGTGCATAACGGATACACTGATACGGTGTCAGGGCCTTGCCGAACGGAGACAGGGAATCACTGAGCAGCGTACCGCCTCCGAACGGTTTCATAACCGTAATACCGATGCCTTCCGCTTCACATCTGCGGTAGAGCTCAGCACGTTCATCGGTGCCGCCGTGCGCATATTCACCCTTGCCGTAGTCATAAGAAGGATTCAGCGAAAACATCAGCTGGTCAGGTATACCTTCAGCCAGGATTTCCCTGATGACTTCCGGGGTATGGGAAGACAGACCGATATGACGGACAATGCCTTCTTTCTTCAGACTGAGAATATAATCCAGAACACCGTTCTTTACATATGTGTGCCAGTCTTCGGATTCATCCTGGCAGTGTATAAAGCCGTAATCTATATAATCAGTTTTCAGCTGATCCAGCTGCCACGCCACGGAATCCTTGATCTTCTGCAGATCAAGTGTCCATCCGTATTCGCCCTTCGTATAATCCGCTCCGAAATGAATCTGGTAAAACACATCTTTGCGCACATCACTCAGGGCATCACCGAATATCGGAAATGTACTTCCGTCTCCTGCCGCAAGATCATAGTAATTGATACCGCCGTCGTACGCTCTGCGCACTGTTCTGACACCCTCATCGTGACCCGCTTCATACAGGTATGAAGTACCGAGGCCGATTTCACTGATTCTGTCACCCGTGCGTCTGTTCACTCTGTATTTCATGATTGATGTCTCCTCCAGTATTATTTTACGACCTGCCCCGGAGACAGACAATTGCAGTATCAAAAATGACTGCCGCGTACGGCAGTCATTATCGTCTCAGTATTACTCAGGAAGCGGTGTCATGCTGTGCATTGATATCAGCAGTGTTGAAAGATTGTGCAGATATGCGGATACGGCAGACGGCAGTATGCCTGCGATACCGAGCAGGATCAGCCCCGAATTGAAGGTCATGATCACTCTGTAATTGGTGTCGATTCTGCGCATCAGTGCATCACTCTTGTTCTTCAGCGTGATCATGCTCGACAGATTGTCTGAAGGAATTGTGATATCTGCGATTTCCCTGGCAATGGCAGCTCCGTCACTGACCGCAATCCCTGCATCCGCCTCGGAAAGCGCCGGTGAATCGTTGATGCCGTCACCGATCATCAGTACCGTATTGCCTGCTTTTTTCTCGGCAGCCACATAACCTGCTTTATCTTCCGGCAGTACTTCCGAGTGATATTCATCAACCCCGGCAGCCGCTGCCACGGCAGCTGCAGTGCGTTCCGAGTCTCCCGTCATCATGACTATTTTGCGGATACCCGCATCATGAAGCCGGCTGATAACAGACGCTGCATCTTCTCTGATCGGATCTTCAATGCAGATAATTGCCGCAAGATTGCCGTTGATGGTCATGAACAGCTGTGAGTATTCCGGGGGAACATTCATGAACTTGTCCATTTCCTTTTCCGGCAGTCTGCATTTTTCATCTTCGAACACAAAATGATACGAGCCCAGCAGAACACGTTTTCTGCCGATTGCGGAAACGATTCCGTGCGAGACAACATACTCCACCTTGGAATGCATTTCCCGGTGTTCCAGTCCGCGCTCTGCAGCTTCCTGCACAACCGCATTGGCAATTGAGTGCGGGAAGTGTTCTTCAAGACATGCCGCAATCCGCAGCATTTCATCGGGATCGTTGCCGCCGAAGGTGACAACATCAGCGACCCGCGGACGTGAGTATGTAAGGGTTCCGGTTTTATCGAAGACAATCGTATCTGCCTGGTGCACGGTTTCCATGAACCGTCCGCCCTTGACCGTGATCTTTGCATTGACACAGTCACGCATGGCAGACAGCACCGAAATCGGCATCGCCAGTTTCAAGGCGCATGAATAATCCACCATCAGCACCGACATAGCTCTGGCCGTATCTCTGCTGATCAGCCAGGTCAGGCCTGCGGTCAGGAAACTGTACGGTACAAGTCTGTTGGCAAGATCAACTGCTTTGTTTTCCGCCGTTGACTTCATTTTCTCGGATTCTTCGATCATGCGCACGATACGGTCGTATCTGCCTTCACCTGATTCGCTCTTCACCTCAATGACGCATGAACCGGTTTCCACCACGGTTCCGGCATAGACATAATCACCGGCATCCTTGCCGACAGATACGGATTCACCGGTCAGTGAAGACTGGTTGACTTCAACCGTGCCGGATATGACAAGACCGTCAAGCGGTATCATCTGTCCCGTTCTCAGGATGACATGTTCGCCCTGAGTGATATCGCGCACCGGCTTCAGAACTTCCTCTCCGTCCGGCTGTTTGACCCATGCATTCTCCACATTCAGAGACATACTGCGGGCCAGATCATCGACTGATTTTTTATGTGTCCATTCTTCGAGTATGCCGGAAAGACCGAGCAGGAAAATGATACTGCCGGCCGTGTCAAATTTCTTCTGAAGAATACTGGCTCCGATCGTGACGGAATCCAGCAGCGGCACTTCAATCTTTCCCTTCGCAAGGGATTTCACACCGTCGCGCAGATACGGCAGGGCTTTGCAGACAGTCAGTGCGGAACGCACCGGCATCGGCAGAAACGCTCTTGAAATGACTCTGCGCAGGACATGAAAAATCAGTTTTTCTTCGTATTCTTTTTCCAGCTGTCTGCCGGTATTCTCGGGAGCTTCATGATCTTCATACCGGAAAGACGCAATTGCCTGTTCCACAGTACGGCGTTCATTCATGAAGATCACAGCATCCCCGGTGCGGTCACTTACTTTGACTTTGGTGACACCCTGAATCCCGGAAAGAAACTCAGCCAGTATATCCGCCTGCTCCATTGTCATCCGGTGCTGTTCCGGATGAATTCTCAGCCTGTGCGGACTGCTGTAAAGTATTTTGCATCTCATATACGGATGCGCCTGCTTATGCTTTCTTTGCGGATCTGCGGCGGGCCGGTTTCTCCTCGGTCTTTTCAGCCTTGTCCTCGATATATGCGAGGTCCTCTTCTGCCTTTCTCATCTCATTGATGTTCTTTGCGTCTTCGTAAATATCCTCGCAGTTTTCCTTGATTGTTTCAGCTGTGTCCACAATGCAGTCAGCGCCGCGCAGAACAGCAGCCGTTACATGTGTATATGCCTTCTTTGCATCTTTGCTGGAAAGAATCTTTACTCCTGCGGTTCCCAGCAGAAAACCCGCTCCAATAAGCTTTGCATGCAACCAATTCATATTTCATCAGTCTCCTTTTGCAATTATTTTAGCACTGACTAACTGAATTTGTTCAATCTAACTAACTTTTTTGCCAAGGCATAAAGAAAACCTGCATTTTCTGCAGGTTTGTTCAGAACTGCATTAAGCCAGGGCTGCACCGAGAGCTGCACATTCGGCAAGTGCTGCTTCATCAGGTTCATTGTTGGCAATGACCGGTTCGCATACAAGCACTGCACCGGCAGCTTCACAGCGGTCTTTCCAGTCACGCATCCACTGACCGTCACCCCAGCCGTAGGAACCGAACAGGCCGATCTTCTTTCCTGCCAGAGCACCTTCGATAGATGCAAACATCGGTTCAAATACGGTTTCTTCAAGAACTTCCGCTCCCATTGCAGGGCATCCGAACGCAACCGCATCATACGCCTGCAGCAGGTCTGCATTGAATGCATCCGCTGTCAGAAGATCTGCTTTGGCTGCATCTGCGACTGCCTGTGCCATCTTTTCCGTGTTGCCTGTTCCGCTGTAGTAAACAACTGCTGTCTTGCTCATAAACTTTCCATCCTTTCTCATCCCGTCACTGTAAGACGGACCATATCCTGACCAGCACAGAGATTTCTCAGGAAGATATCCGTGCAGGTTCGGTACTTCTGAAAGAGTTTGGCGGCTTCATCCGCATTTCCGTATACCCGCCAGAAACCGTTCATAATACAGGGCTTATCCCTGTTTATGAATCCGGCAACATCTTCCGGAGGATATCCCAGGAAACAGCCGATCTCATGCGGGAATTCACTGCTATCCTTCAGTCTGCGTATCAGTCTGCTGAGACAGTAACCGATACTGCATTCCCTGTATCCGCAGGATGCCAGTATTTCCGCCGTCTGCGGTGAAGCAAGATCCTTAACCAGCATCTTCGGACGGAACATGTAGATCAGCGCCCTGTTCTTTGTGTACCCGAGAACCATGACCCTGATGCCTTTGCCCTCCAGCATCCGGTTCATCTGCGTTATTTCACGCAGTATCGCAGACCTGCTTTCACAGTCTGCCGTAAACAGACTTGCTGTTTTAAGTCCGGCCATTGTAGGTGCACAGAAACTGACAATCAGTCTTTCCGGCATAAACCACTCCTTCTAGGTTAGTTATAACTAACTAATCAACATATTAACAGACCGCCGAATACAAGTCAACGGTCTGTATGCATGTTAACAATCAAGTAATTCTGTAACTGCCGCGGTGATGGTTTCACGGTCTGCCGTACAGGTTCCCTGGATCATCTGCCTGCTTCCGCCGCCTCTTCCGTTCAGTCTGCGGTTGAGCTCTGCAGACACTGCTTTAAGGTCGGCACTCCGGCTGACAATGACATAACTCCACAGCTGATCCTGCCCGCAGAAGACGGCGGCCGTCTCTGCATCACGGCTTTCAACCAGGGTATTGGCGAATTCACGAAGTCTGACGGTATCAAGACCAGTCTCGAAATCAAGCAGCAGCTTCTGGTGTTCGGGAAGCTGGGAAGCACGGAAATTCAGTATTTCTCCGGTCAGCACCGATATCTGTTTCTGCTTCCTGCCGTTCTCATCCAGCAGCTTCTCTACATGCGCACTGATCTCATACGGTTTCGCTGAGAGCAGATGTGCGGTGTTCCAGGTTTCTTCGTTCTTTTTTCCATAGTCACGCAGTGCACGCATGCCGCACAGCAGATGCAGACGTGTACCGTTTTTGTGCTTCTCGCTGTCGGTTATTTTGATGAGTCCGATTTCACCGGTTCTCTCTACATGTGTTCCGCAGCATGCACAGAGATCGGCATCAGGGAATTCCACCAGACGGATCGTTCCGTGCAGTTCCTTTTTGGAGCGGTAATCGGTTGCGGCCAGTTCCTCAGCACCCGGGAAATACACCTTTGTCGCAATATTGCGCCAGATCAGTTCGTTCGCTTCGTGTTCGATCATGCGGATCTGCTCTTCATCAAGCATACCGTCAAAATCAATCAGGGTTTCCTCCGGTCCCATGTGGAAGCCGACATTTTCATACCCGAAATGCTTATGGATCAGTCCGGACACAATATGTTCACCGCTGTGATTCTGCATATGATCAAACCGCCGCTGCCAGCAGATCACACCATGGACAGTACTTCCTTCCGGCAGTGCTTCTTCCGTAAAGTGAACGATCTCATCATTGCGCTCACGGACATCCGTTACCTTCACGTCATTCAGTGTACCGTGATCAGCCGGCTGACCGCCGCCTTCCGGATAAAATGCCGTGTCTGTCAGAACAACCTCAAAACCTTTCTTTCCCGGCGTGCATCTGACAACTTCCGCATCAAACTCCCGGCAGTACGGATCACGGTAATACAGTGCATTCATCTCACTCATTCAGTTTTCGTAACCCACTTTCACTTCACCGGCAAGCACCTGTCTGTAATCAGCCAGGTTCTTCTTCAGCAGTTCCGGTGTATTCAGTTCATACGGACACTTGGACACACAGCTTCTGCAGTTCAGACATGAATCGATCTTCTCCATCTCCTTCTGCATATCCGGTGCCAGCCACTTGGCGGAAGGCGCACGTCTCAGCAGCAGTGACATTCTTGCACAGGTATTGATTTTGATACCCGCAGGACACGGCATGCAGTAGCCGCAGCCTCTGCAGAAATCACCCGCAAGCTCTTTGCGTTCCTGTTCAATGAAGGCACGGATTTCATCATTCATCTCCGGTTCATGATCCATGAAGGCCAGCCATTCTTCCAGCTCTGCTTCCTTCTGAATACCCCAGATCGGCACCAGATTCTTAAACTGCAGGGCAAATGCCATTGCCGCTTCGGAGTTTGTGATCAGACCGCCGGCAAGACTCTTCATACCAATGAAGCCCATGCCCAACGTCATTAAGTTAAGCTTGCGCTGAACTGATGATGGATACACTCATACTTACAAACGGTATGGGTGTTTTTTTCTGATCTTTTTATCGTAAAAGTATTGACAGAATCATTAAAATCGGGCGACTCCCTCCGGGAGGCGCTGGTCGTAAGAATCAGGAGGACTCATAAACATGAAATGTTATTCTGATTTCTTACTTCTGTTATCTGCACACTCTTCTGTTTCGGAGGATTGGTTCTATGTCTAAGCGTAAATCGTTCTCTGAC
>JAFUCL010000088.1 GCA_017459725.1 Solobacterium sp.
GTGTTTCCTCCGAAAACATCCGGCTTCCTTCAGATTCCATCTCACGATGGACACCCTTGCCTTCGGCTAACGCTTCCTACTGCCAAGTGCGTAGCGGACTTTCACCGCCAAGCTGTTACCCATGCCAGGTGCACCAGAAATGAAAAATACAGCCTGCGTGTCCTGAGACACATACAGGCTGTATTTTATTTCATTCAGATCAGACCGGCTTCCTTCATTGCTTTGCGCATTGTTTCAAGCGCAGGTCCTTCTTCGGTAGGAAGACCCGGCAGGTACGGAACACCTGCATCTCTTCCTTCCATGCGGATCATATCCTTTGCGGCATTCGGGAAAGGAACAAGGTCCATGGAAAGACGAACCGGATTCAGTTTGAACTGTGCTTCCAGCGATCCCTTAAGATCACCTGCTACGAACTTCTCGTAGACATCACCGATCAGTTCAGGCATGAAGTTTCCGGCCGTGCATACACCGCCAGCTGCACCTACGCAAAGGCTTGCATAGAGCAGCGTATCCTTACCGCCGAATACCTTGAAGTCGATATCCCGGGTTCTGCGGATGCATTCCTCGGTCAGTGTAATGTCACCGGAGGTATCCTTCATACCGACAATGTTTGCCACATCATGGGCAAGACGATCCACGAAATCCGCAGTCAGACCGTAGCCGACTCTGCCCGGATTGTTGTAGATCAGCACCGGTGTTTCCGGAACTGCTTCCGCAATCATCTTGAAGTGATTGTACAGTTCTCTGACACTCGGCTTGAGGAACATCGGCTGCAGCACCGATACTGCATCAGCGCCCTTGGATACAGCCATCTTTGCCAGACGGATGCACTTCTTTGTGTTGATTGCACCGATTCCGAAGTATACGGGAATTCTCTTCTTTGTCTGGTCTATGATGATTTCCAGAGCACGCTCCATCTCATCTTCTTCCGCCTGGAAGAATTCACCGTTGGAACCGAAAGCAAGAATACCGTGCATACCATGGGTGATCACATATTCTGTCTGTTCCCTGAGCAGCTTTTCATCCACGTGTTCGTCTTCATCGATCGGTGTGACAATCGGGACTACCACGCCTTTCATAAAATCTGTATTCATTGTTCTTTCCTCCTGCGGGTGCGGACAATTAACGGCCGAGTTTGATTCCGGTCAGTTTTTCGTAATAGAGTTCGATTGCGCTGTGGTCAGCGGATCCTTCGCCATTATTGTGCAGCCACTGGAAGACTTCCTGAACCTGTGCTGTCATCGGAACAGGTGCGCCTACACTGTGTGCCGCATCCAGAGCGTTGTTCAGATCCTTGATATGCAGATCGATACGGAAGCCCGGCTTTGTGTTTCCTTCCAGCATCATCGGAACCTTTGCCTTCATAACGTTGCTGCCGGCAAGACCGCCCTTGATTGCTTCAAATACAAGTGCCGGATCAACACCTGTCATCTGGGCAAGTGTGAATGCTTCGGAACATGCCTGAATGTTGCAGGCAACGATGATCTGGTTGGCAAGCTTTGTTGTATTGCCGGCACCGACTTCACCGCATCTGACAACGGAAGCACCCATGACATCCAGCATCGGCTTGACTTCGTCAAACAGATCCTGCGGGCCGCCTACCATGAAGCTAAGTGTTCCTTCAATAGCCATCGGTTCACCGCCGGATACCGGAGCGTCCAGCATGCGGATGCCCTTCTTTGCCAGTTCAGCGCTGATTTCCTTGGATGCCATCGGGTTGATGGAAGAGCAGTCAACGAAGATATTTCCTTCGGACATAACATTGATCAGACCTTCATCGCTAAGCATAACTTCCTTAACCTGCGGGCTGTTGGGAACCATGGTGATGATTACATCACATGTTTCACCGAGTTCCCTGTTGCAGGAAGCGGCTTTTCCGCCGGCCTCCACAACCGCGTTCATATTTTCTTCTTTTCTGTCGTAGACATGTACATCATATCCGGCTTTTACAAGGTTGATTGCCATAGGCTTGCCCATGACACCCAGGCCGATAAAACCGATTTTTTTATCTTTGATACTCATACTACTTTCCTCCGTTTTCTGTTTGTATCTTTAATTAAACTTTAACAGACACCGATTATAAATTCTTCTGATAACCGTATTTTATTTTCTTATTCTTGCGGATATCTGATAAAGTCTCATATTCTGAAACGATCTGTTTCATCCGGATGGTTCATCCGTTTCAGACCGTTTCAGAACAGTCTTTTATTCAGCGCACCAGAGCCGGTTTCTTGTTGTCGAATTTCCAGCCCGGAATCAGATACTGCATTCCTACAGCGTCATTTCTTGCGCCTTTGCCGTAGCACTTGTCCATATACAGCTGATGAGCCTTCAGGATCTGCTCTCTGTCTGCTTCAATACCGAGACCCGGTTTCTTCGGCAGTTCGATGCAGCCGCCGACAAACTGCAGCGGTTCCTTGGTCAGGCGCTCTCTGCCTTCCTGCCAGATCCAGTGGGTATCGATACCGTTCATGCGGCCCGGAATCGCAGCTGCACACTGTACAACCTGGGCGAGGGAGATATCGAAGTGGTTATTGGAATGGCAGCCCCACATCAGACCGAAGTCATTGCACAGCTGTCCTACACGCACGGAACCTTCCATAGTCCAGAAATGAGGGTCAGCCAGCGGAATATCAACACTCTGCAGTGCAATCGTATGGCACATCTGCCGCCAGTCTGTATTGATCATGTTTGTTGCAGTGGGTATCATGGTTGCCTTACGGAATTCAGCCATTATCTCTCTGCCGGAGAAGCCGTCTTCAGCTCCGCACGGATCTTCAATGTATGCCAGCACCTTCTTCAGTTCGGGAGCCACTTCCAGTGACTGCTTCAGAGACCAGCATCCGTTGGGATCCAGGTCAACTCTGGCATTCGGGAATGCTTCCTTGATTGCCTTGACAGCCTTGACTTCCTCCCACGGATCAAGAACGCCGCCCTTGAGCTTGAAGTCTTCAAAGCCGTACTTTTCATGAGTTGCCTTTGCCAGTGCAACAATGCCTTCCGGTGTCAGTGTTTCTTCATGACGGAGTCTGTACCAGTCACAGTCACTGTCTTCTTCGGACTCATATTCAAGATCTGTCTTCTTTCTGTCGCCGACATAGAACAGATAACTCAGGAAACGTACTTTTTCTCTCTGGATGCCCTCACCCATCAGGGCAGCAGCCGGTACATCCAGCTGTTTGCCGAGAATATCAAGCAGCGGTGCTTCAATGGCTGTAACAACATGCACGCCGGTTCTGAGGTCGAATGTCTGCAGACCTCTGACATCGTCCTTGATGTGGGCGTTCAGCCATGCTCTGACCTGATTCAGGGTATTCTTGTAATCCTGCACTCTTGTGCCTTCAACAAGATGCTTTACATCTTCCAGGGCTTTGGTGATCTTCTCGCCGCCCGGCACTTCACCGACACCTTCAGTACCGTCGGAAGCTGTCAGGATGACAACATTTCTGGTAAAGTACGGCGCATGTGCTCCGGACAGGTTCAGTTCCATGCAGTCATGTCCGGCTACAGGATATACTTCCATTTTTTCAATAACAGGTAATGTCATAATTTCCTCTTTTCTATCTTCATCTGACCAGACACGGTTTCTTTGCGTCATACTTCCAGTCTTTGATCAGATACTGCATTGCCAGTGCATCATTGCGGTCATGATACGGCAGCGAATTGTAAAGTCTGTTGGCTTCGGCGATTCTGTCAAAATCCGGATGCACACCGAGTCCCGGCGCATCGGGAATCCTGAGATATCCGTCTTTGATGACCGGAGCATCTTTCAGGAGGTTCTGTCCGTCCTGCCAGATCCAGTGTGTATCAAGCGGAGCCGGTTCTCCGGCTGCCGAAGCACCTGCCTGTGCAAAAGCAGTCAGGGTGATGTCAAAGTGATTGTTGGAATGGCTTCCCCAGGTCAGACCCCAGTCATGCAGAAGCTGCGACATTTTCACGGTGCCTTCAAAGCCCCAGAAATGCGGATCAGCCAGCACAATATCCACGGACTTCAGAGCCAGGGAATGATAGAACTGACGCCAGTCGGTCGCAATCATATTCGTGGCAACCGGGATATGCACGGCGTTTTTAAATTCCGCCATGATCTCTCTTCCGGAGAATCCTGTTTCAGGTCCGCAGGGATCCTCTATGTAGGTCAGAATATGTTCCATGCCTCTGCAGAGGGAAACAGCTTCGGCAAGGCTCCATGCCCCGTTGGGATCAATGTTGATCCTTGCCTCCGGGAAGGCCTTTTTCAGAGCTCTGACCGTATCCATTTCATAGCTTCCGGAGAATACACCGCCCTTCAGCTTGAAACTGCGGAAACCGTAGCGTCTCTGCAGACATGCGGCCTGGGCAACGATTTCTTCATGCGTAAGCATCTTCTCCCGTCTCATCCGGAACCATTCATCACTGCTGTCTGATTCATCGATGTAGGGAAGATCGGCTGCCTTATGGCGGTCACTGACATAGAACAGATAACCGAGCAGCTCCACGCTGTCACGCTGTGCACCTTCACCGAGAAGATCACACATCCGCATACCGAGCACCTGTCCGGCAAGATCCAGCAGTGCGCATTCGATTGCCCATTCCGACTTCACTACATACTTAAGTTTGGAAATATCAAGGGTCTGTATGCCTTCACCGTCATCTCCTGCATCTTTCTTTGCGGCCCGGTGAATCGCGCCGAGAATACTCCTGTACTCCGTTACTTTCCTGCCGACCACAAGCGGAATGCAGGCTTCCAGGGAATCATGTGTATATTCCCCGCCGTGTATTTCGCCGATACCGGTGTGTCCGTCACTGTCGTGCAGGATCACAAGGTTTCTTGTAAACCACGGTGCGTGCGCGCCGCTCAGCGTCATAAGCATACTGTCATAACCGGCAACCGGTATGACTTCCATAGCCGTTATGAGAGGAGATGTGAATTCTGTCATACGCCCTCCAATCACGTAATCGGTGCGGGGTTGAAAATACACAGGTCGTTATGCAGACCGTACTTTTCAGAGAACGGCTGTTTGCCTTCCGCCACCGCAATGATTTCATTAAAGAGTTCCAGACCGATCTCATCGACCGTCTTTTCTCCGGTTGCGGCAGGACCTGCATTGACGTCAATGATGTCAGGCCACTGTTCCTTCATTTCGTTTCTGGAACAGACCTTAATGACCGGGGCAGCCGCAAGGCTGTACGGAGTACCGCGTCCGGTCATGAAGACTTCAAGTCCCATTCCGCTTGCCAGCTGACAAGGTCCGCAGACCAGATCACTGGCCGGTGTAGCCGCAAAGATCAGTCCGTGCTTTGTCGGTCTTTCACCCGGTGAAAGCACTTCAACAATGGGTGCACTGCCGCTCTTGGCAATGGAGCCCATGGCTTTTTCAACGATATTGGCGAGACCGCCTTTTTTGTTTCCGGGAGTGGGATTGGCGCTGCGGTCGACTTCTCCCTCACTGAGGTAGTTGTCATACCACTTCATCTCTGCCGCCAGCTTCCTGCCGACTTCTTCATTCACGCATCTCTCTGCCAGCAGATATACGGCATCACGCACTTCCGTCACTTCCGAGAACATCACGGTTGCGCCGCCCTTGACGAGCATATCGGATGCTTTGCCGGCAGCCGGATTCGCCGACACACCGGAGAAGGCATCGGAACCGCCGCACTGCATACCGACCAGCAGATCGGAGAGAGGCAGCTCTTCACGGCGTCTTTCATTCAGCCTGGCAAGTTTCTTTTCCGCCATTTCCATGATTGCACTGATCATGGCTTCGTAGCCCTTTTTCTCCTGCAGCACCAGGACATTGTCCGGTGTATTCAGCTCGGGATATTCCTCACAGAAGCGCTCCACCGTGAACTTCTCACAGCCCAGCGCCACCAGCATGAATTCACCGCCAAAGTTGGGATGCAGCGCAATGTTGCGGATAATTCTCTGCGGTATCACTGCTTCGGGAGCGTTGATAGCCACACCGCATCCGTACGGATGGGTTACTGCCACAACATCATCCACATGGGGATACTTCGGCAGCAGTTCTCTTCTGATTCTGTCCACAGCTTTGTTCAGCACACCGGCAGCACACTGCACGGTGGTATTGATACCGAGCAGATTTCTCGTTCCGCCGGGCCCGCCGTTCGGATTCCTGTATCCCATCCATGTCTTCACCGGAGGATCCGGAAGTTTGCTGTCCAGATTCACTGCAAACGTCATATGATCCACATCCGGAGGTGCCGGAAGTTCCAGCATGAACTCGTTGATCCAGTCTCCTTTGCGGATCGGCTGCAGTGCATATCCGAGCGTTACACCGTAGCGGATCACCGGAGCTCCCTGCGGAATGTCACAGAGTGCCGTCTTGTGCGCCTGCGGAATATCGGTGTTTGTAACGACACCCGGCAGAATCTCAGTGCCTGCAGGAAGATCATGGACTGCTATGGCAACATTATCGTTTTCATTCAGTTTCACACACAGTCTTGTCATAGTGTTCTCCTGTAACCATTATACGTTCTGAATAAAACCGGCAGACATCAGGATTACCCGCATTTCCTTACAGGAATGTGTCCGGGGAAATCCCTGCCTGCCGGCTTGTTGTCGGGTTACTCTACGTTCGGAACAGTCGGCTTGAAGTCAGGATACTTCTCAGGCCATGCTGCCATAACATCTTCAGCGCGGTTGATCATCATGTCATGCCAGCTGTAGTCTGTCACGAACCATGTGTAGTCGTTCAGATCTTCCGGCATGTTTTCATCAACATTCGTCTGGTTCAGATGTGAAGACATGTTGATATCAACAGGCAGTTTGGACATTTCGATGCAGTCGCTGACAAAGCGGAATGCAACTTCCGGTGTGACTTTTTCGCTTTCCATCATCGGGTTGCCCGGCTTCATTGTGCCTGTACCCATACCGCCGTGTACTGCACAGAGATATGTCTTGCCTGTCTCTTCATCTGTATCCTCGAAGAAGAAGGATGTGCAGCCAAGGGTATGTCCCGGTGTCAGTCTTGTCTTGATGGTGAAGCGTCCAAATTTAATCGGTTCATCATCGGAATAGAAGTTTGTTGTTTCGTAAGGAAGCACAGGCATCGGGAAATCATCCTCTGCCTTCTCCAGATGCATAGCTTCGTCTTCCTTGGACAGCCAGATCTCGCAGTTTTCCTTGCCGCCGGCCAGTTCCTGAATCAGACGTGCACCCTGGGAATGATCACCATGCCAGTGTGTCAGCAGAATCTTCTTGATATCTGTCGGCTTGTAACCGAGTTCATAGATATTCTTGACAAGCAGATACAGTGTCTTTTCATAACCTGTATCGATCAGCATCAGACCTTCACCGCTGTCCAGCAGATAAGATGCGACGTCATCGTTGCCGCCGATGTTCCAAACATGCGGAGCTACTCTGTAGCAAGGCTCGATGTGTTCCCACAGATTTCCCTTTTTCCAGTCACGGATAGCGTTGCCCATGCGGAATTTAGGCTTTTTGTAACCGAATCTCTTTGTTTCAGTCATGATAATTTATCCTCCAATTATTGTTATCAACCGTAAATCGGGTAGAAGAAGTTAGCGGAAAGAGCAATCGTAACGATAGCAATCAGAATATACGGAACCGTGAACTTCCAGACATCCTTGATGGAATAATTACCGGCAGCGTAGATCAGAGCTGTTTCGGCAGCACCGGACGGGAAGCCGAGGGAGATGACGTTGCCGATTGCGATGATCAGCATGATGCCTCTGGGATCCCAGTTGCCTGCCAGACATACAGTAGCCGCAACCGTGTACAGAATGTTTGCTGTAGCGGAGTTGGACATAACCGTTGTCATAACGATGGTCACGATTGTGAACAGGAACATAACGAACAGGGAAGACGGATGACCGCCGAGAATGCTCAGAATAGCGTTGCCGATCATGTCGCCTGCGCCGGACTTTGTCATAGCTGTTGCAACACCGAGAACACCAGCCATCAGGAAGATCATATCAGCTGTCATAGCCTTGGTGACTTCCGGTACTGTAAGTGCTTTGCCGTAGATCAGAATCAGTACGCCGGCTGCCGGAGCAACATACATCAGGCTGCCTGTCCACTTATTGAGAACGAGTACTGCCATAACTGCGATGAAGACAATGAATACCAGCTTTTCCTGTGCGGGCGGAAGAACCTTGGTTTCCTTGACATCCTTGAAGCCCTTGGTATTGACGTTGCCCTTCTTCGGCAGAAGTCTCCAGGCAAACAGGCACCAGAGTGTCAGGCAGAGAGCCGGAATGATGGCAACCTTGAACTTGTCAAGCATCTGCAGCTGGAATGCAGGGTTTTCAATAATGTTGGAATAACGTGCATTGATCGTTGCGAATGCGGTAGCACCCATGCCGATCGGGATGAGTCCCTTCCATGCGCAGCTGATTGCCAGCATCGGCATCAGCAGACGGGTCGGTGTAACTTCACCTTCGTCACTCAGTGTAGCCAGGAATACAACGAGGATGGAGAATGTCGCTGTAGCCGGAATGAACTGAACGAATGCGATCGTAACGAGATAGAAGAAGATGATCAGGGCCATACCTGTTTTGCCGCCCATTTCATCAACCTTCGCACGAATCTTCGGAACGATTGATGTCTTGGTGATAGCGGATGACAGAGCCATCATCGGAGCGACAAGAATGATACTGTTGTTGGTGAATCCCGCAAATGCTTCACCCGGTGTAAGAACGCCGAGAATTGCGAGTACAGCACAGCATGTCATTGTTGTGACGCCCATCGGAACCTTCTGGAGCATGAACATCACGATCATGAACGCAAGTACTGCCAAAGTAATGTAAAGCTGCATAATACCCTCCCTTGCAGTGCAGCACACCCCTCCTGATTTAACCTGATTTAATGTGCTGCTGCTTTCTATGGTTAAAACATAACGGACGGATACATTCTTCTTCTACGCAAGGTCAGACAACAATCGGATTGTTTTTTCTCCTTTTTAACAATTGCACAAAAGATGAAATCTTTCGGTTCTTTCTGCACGGTATCATTTCAATTTGAACAAAAAAGCCGCTCATATGTATGAACGGCTACTGTTCCAGTCCGTATTTTTTCATGTAACGCCACAGCGTTGTCTTCGAAACACCCAGTTCCTTTGCCACTTTTTCACGGCTTCCGTGGTGCTTTTCAAGCAGGCGGTTGATGCGTGTGCGGGCATCCGCAAACTCGCCATCCGGCACCGGCTCCGTCCGTGAAGAAGCCAGCGGATAAGACAGTGCAATCTGTTCGGTCACAAAGTTCTCATCGGCATCACGGCGCGGTGAAAGCAGTACGATACGCTGACAGACATTGTTCAGCTGCTGGGTATTGCCCGGCCATTCATACTCGGTGAGCACTTTTTCAGCCGCTCTGGTCAGCCGCACGGGCCGGTTGAACTTCTTCTGCATGATTGCCATGAATTCATGGGCATATACGGGGATATCCTCGCGGCGTTTATACAGAGGTTCAAGATCGAGTTTCACGACACTGAGCTCAAAATACAGATCACTGCGGAAGAGTCCCTTCTCCACTCTGTCGAGCAGGTCGATTTCCGTTGAAGCGATTACTCTTGTTTCCATCGTCGAATACCTGGACGCATTGCCGGCAATGAATTTTCCGGCCAGCAGGGCATGCAGTTTATACTGGCTTTCCATGGAGAGACACTCGACATTTTTCATATAAAGTGTTCCCTCCTGGGCAATTTCAATCAGTGATGTACCGTCATGAACCGACTGTCCGCTTCTGCCGAAGATACGCTCATCAAGATCATCGGGCTTATAGGCACTGCATTCAACCTCAACAAATGTATTATCCCGCACGAGTGATTCATTGTGGATACACTCGGCAATCACCGTCTTTTCAAGACCGCGCTCACCGGTCAGGAGCACCGGTGCCTGCAGCGGTGCAACCAACTTTGCCTTTTTGACAATTTCGTCCATCTGTTTTGATTTCCAGTGGAAGCTGTCAAAGGTTCTTGACGCATAATACCCGCGGGTTAAGAGATCTCTGCGCATCTCCTGATCCAGTTCGTGGATACGGCGTGCTTCCTGAAATGTCAGGATGGCTCCGCTGATATGATGGTCCACCTCAATCGGGGCAATGTTGACAAAATAACCGACATTGTTCAGCAGGATCATGCGCGAATAGATTTCGGAGCCTTTATCAATTGTTTCAATCAGGTCGGCTTCACGGATCACCCCGACAACATCGGAGATCCGCCTGCCTATAACGTCCTGGGCATCCGCATCAAGAATACTGAGCATGACGCGGTTGGCTGAGAGTATCACATGTTCGCGGGAGATATGCAGAATGCCGTTGAAGTTGTTCTCAACCATTGCCGTGATCTCGGCGAGGTCCTGTTTCTTGGTATCTGCCAGTTCACACATCTGCTGGGCCATGCCGAAGGTTTCCGAAAGACCTTCCGTACCGCCTGAGGCAAAGTATGCGGGAATGCCGTTTTTCCTGGCTGCTTCACAGATATGTCTGCCGCCGATGATCACTTCCATGCCGTCCTGCTGTGTCTTCTCAAGGATCAGCTCCGGTGTGGACCAGTCCTGCATGATGTACTTCCGTATTTCCACACCGAACAGTTCCCGGAAATGCGAAACATCACAGAACATATTGGAATATCCGACCAGTCCGACCCGTATATCATTACGGCCGTAGTCGCCTTTGATTGTCTGTATCAGCATACCCAGCTCCTGCGCAGTAATACGCAGCGGCACGACCGGTGACTGTGTTTCCTTTTCCAGAATCAGTGCCTGCAGACCGCGGGCAACAAAGATCTCACAGCCCTGCTGCACAAGGCGTTCGGCATACTCCTGCACGCTGGCATTCGGAATCTGTCCGATAAAGACCGGTTCAATATTCGGGTATGACTGTATCTGCTGCCGGACCGTTTCCTCGGAAATGGAACCGGGCAGGAATACTGCTACTTTTGCCATCTGGTATCTCCGTTTCTACGGAATATGACCATTGCCAGGCAGACTTTCATCGCATCGCCGAACTTCTTCAGATCATATCCGGTTTCGTTTTCGATCCGCTTCAGCCTGTAGACAAGTGTATTGCGGTTGATGAACAGTTCCTGGGCAGTGCCGGTCACATCGAGGTTATTGGCAAGGAACTTCTGAATCATATGGATGGTTTCATCATCCGCATTCTTCAGTCCGGCCATCTGCTTCTCAAAGTAAATCAGATCTTCTTCGCGTACGGATGCCGCAAGACCTTCTATGCCTGCATCTTCGGAAGTCAGTGCTTTCCTGCCGTCCATGCGCAGAGAGGCCGCATTTGCCGCATATTCCGCAGCTTTCAGGGATTCCGGAAGCCTGACAAGATCATTCACCGTCGTACCGATGCCGGCCGTGCAGCTGATCCTGTACTGGGTTTCGGCATCCTGCAGGAATGTTTTCCACACTTCCGGCAGATTTTCTTCCTTGCGCTCTTCCCTGACCACAACAAGATCCTCTTCCGGGGACAGCAGGATAAAATCCTTTGTTCTGTCCAGCAGAATACTGGAAATGATTCTCTGCATGCGGGCGTTGTTCTCCTTCCCGCAGCGGATGACAGCCGTGCTGTGCGGCACATCATTGTTGATATTCAGCTCCCGGAGTCTTGTATAGATATCCGCTTCCGTTTCCGCAGAAAACAGTAATTGTCTGATACAGTTGTTTCTTGCGTTCCCGCCGGACTCACCGCCGGCCACAATGCCGAAAAAGCCCGCAATCATTGCCAGCTTTTCCTCTGCATTTCTGCCCGTGCTGTCCATAAACACCGCTGCGCCGTTGTGGGTAACCATAGGCAGAGGTGTATAGATACTGCCGTTGATTTCCGCCGCATACTGATTGCCTGCCGCTTCCCTGCGCAGACTGCCGAGCTGGGTTTCATCGGAACATGCAATCACAGTTCCTTCCCGGTCAATCACACCGAAAACTTCACCGCAGGATGCACGCAGCCGAAGTATAAAATTCTGATAGGTTCTGTCTGTCATAGCAAACCACCTCAGAAGAATTATACTAGTTTTTCGTAGTTTTCCAGTGCTGTTTTTATAACATCATACCCGCTGTATTCTTTTGATTCCGAAGCTTCGATAATGAAATAGCTGACCCCTGTACGTTCTGCACAGTGCTTCACTGCAGCTGTATTCACATTGCCAAGGCCGAGCGGAACCCGGCGGATCATACCGTTGAGATCATGCGGATCATCATTCATAACAACTGTAATATCCGAATAATGCAGCAGATCCGTGCGGCCGGCACTCTTCTCCAGATAATCCAGCGGACTCATACCGGCCATCTGTACGCCGAAGAGATCCATTTCGTAATGCAGATGAGGACAAAGCTCCAGTGACCATTCCCAGACCGTTTTTCCGTTCATCCGGATAAACTCGCTTTCATGATTATGCGCACAAAGTGTGATTCCCTCTGCCGCAAGTTTAACCGCCAGCGCTTCCGTGAAGGCAAAATAATCATGCATGGCAGCTTCATCCGTGAACGAAGCAACCGGCATGCCCGCAAACCGCAGCGTATCGCAGCCAAGTTCCTTTGCAATATGCACGCATCCTTCAAAATCATTCAGAAGCGAAAGCTGACGGTGTCCCGGAAAGAGTGACTTTCTCTGTACACGTCCCGTATATTCAACACTGAGCGCGCAGACTTTCAGATCAAAGTCATGCACGGCTCTTTTCATTTCATCAATTGTCTGATCATTCAGATCGATGTGTCCGGATACTTCAAAACAGCGGCAGCCTGTCTCATGCATTCTGCGCAGTGCTTCATAGGCACCGTATTCTTCAATCTCCCTGCCGATCAGCATTGTCTGCATTGCAACTTCCATGCGCGCTCTCACTTTCTGATCCCCAGCTCATATTCCGCCGCATGCATAAGACCTTTCATATGTCCGGTCGGATACGCAAATGCCCCGAGCATACCGCCCATGGACGGATACCCTTTGAATGCATGGTCAACGGAGATCGGTCCGTCATACCCGCAGCGCACCAGAGTCTTCATGATTTCATACATATTCGCATAGCCATCTTCATCAAGTGTTTCCTCAAAGTACGGAACCGTACCGGAAACATTGCGGAAATGCACGCTGACAACTCTGCCTGCTTTGATGAATTCCTCAAGGTCTTTGTTCACATCACCGAAGGAGCTGCTCTCCAGCCAGCACCCGATGCAGAACTTGACACCGACCACACCCCATTTATCAATTTCAAAGATACGGCGGTAATCATCGGAGCAGCGGATCAGACTGCCTACACCGCAGACATATTCCACCGGCGGATCATTGGGATGCAGAGCCATGCGCACACCGCATTCCTGCATAACCGGACCGACCTGTTCCAGAAACCATGCGAAATTATCACGGATCTCATCCATTGTATAAACGCGTCCGTTCACCGCTTCACGGATACCGCCTTCCTCCTCATCATAGTAAGCCGACACACCGCCGCGGGTATGTTCTCTGACGGCTCTTCCCGAACGGTAGATGCCGTTGGGCTGCCAGGCAACCGATACCGTGTGATAGCCTGCTTCGGCTGCGGTGCGCACAAAGGCATTGAAACGGCGCACTTCTTCCTCTCTGCCTTCAAGTCCGAGATCAATGATTTTGTTCTTCTGCAGTGTGTTGCAGGAAAGCAGAACGGATGTCAGTTCGAATGATGCAAGTCTTTTGTGAATGGCGGCAAGCATCTCTGCATTTGCCTCTTCTTCTTTGATATTGAGTTCCACATGTTCAACACCCATTTCACGGATAAATGCCAGTTCTTCATCCGTGGAAGCGGAACGTACAGGACAGGTAACTTTCATTGACATAGAGAAACCTCCTTTTACCCAGCTTAATCATATTCTGCCGCGGGATGAATATGCATTGCCCTGAAGCAAAAAAATATCCTTTAGAAGTGCACAGCGGCTGTTCATGTGCATGATTGAAACGTTTTGTTTCATCTGTGGTTTACTGACCGTTTCATCTGCATTACTTGCAAAGAAAAACCCCTGTTTCCAGGGGTATGCATACCGTATCAGATCATATCAAGGAAGACTTTATGTCTGGGGGCCGGATATTCCGCATTGAGTGCGGCCAGTTCATCTGCGCTCAGGACAATGTCAGCCGCCTGCCGGTTTTCAAGCGTATGCTTCGGCGAGGATGAGCGCGGTATTGATATGATGTGTTCGTTCACGATTGTGAAGGCCAGCATGATCTGAAAGATGGATACACCGTGTGCGGAAGCAATCTCCTGCAACGCTTTGTTTTCAAGCATGGAGCTTCTCAGTGTGCCGGCCTGGGCCAGCGGGCTGTATGCCATCATAGCCGTATTGTGTTCCTGGAGCCATGGCAGCAGACTGAATTCAATGCCGCGGCTGCCGAGATGGTACAGAACCTGGTCGGTCATGCAGTTTTCTCCGCACGGCACCGCAAAGAGCTCATCCATCTCATCGGTATCGAGATTGGATACACCCCAGCGCAGTATCTTGCCCTGCTTCTTCAGCTCTTCCATGCACGCAACGGTCTCTGCCAGCGGAACACTGCCCCGCCAGTGCAGCAGATACAGATCCAGATAGTCCGTGCCGATTCTTTCAAGAGATGCTTCACAGCTGTCAAAAATGCTTTCTTTTCCTGCATTCCAGGGATACACCTTGGAGACAATAAACAGATCTTCACGCTTGAACGGTTCGATTGCTTCGCCGAGCAGATCCTCCGCCGCTCCTTCGCCGTACATCTCAGCCGTATCCAGCAGTGTCATTCCCTGCTCGATACCCAGACGCAGTGCGGCAATTTCATCTTTCCGTTTTTCCGGTCTTTCACCGATATTCCATGTTCCCTGACCAAGCTGAGGCACAGCCGTGCCGTCTTTCAGAATTACATTCCTCATGATTGTTCCTTTCTGCAAAAAAATGCGGATGTTCTATATCCGCATTTTATCATAAAGAATAGTGTTTTATTTCGGTTCCTTCACACGGTGCATGGAGAACTGGTCCATCGGATACTTCTTGAGGTTTTCAAGAATCTTACGGTTATCCGCCTTGGCAAGGAGATTCTGACGGGCCACCTTGATTTCATTCTCAGTACGGTGTTTGGAAGGTCCGCCGACACATCCGCCCGGACACATCATACCTTCGATGAAGTCTTCCTGCATCCTGCCGAGATTCAGCAGCATCAGTGCAGTCTTGCATTCCTTGCCGCCGGCTACCTGCTTGAGCTTGATATTGGACGGGTCTTCACCGCGTTCACGCATGCATTCCATAACTGCTCCGGCAACACCGCCGCTGGATGCGAACTTCTTACCAAACAGGGAAGCCTGCTGACTGTCGGTTTCGCTCTTTTCAAGCGTTACATCCCTGGAGGCCAGCAGAGCGCCGAATTCACCGTATGTGATGGCGTAGTCTGCGTTGCCCGGCAGTTCCGGATCCTGTGTTTCCGTCTTCTTGGCAATGCACGGTCCGACGAATACAGTGATGCAGCCGGGATGGATTGCCTTCAGATATCTGGAGACAGCGCACATCGGAGAAACGGTTGTGGACATGTTCTCTTCGTATACTTTCGGGAAATGCTTCTTCTGCATATTGATGAATGCAGGGCAGCAGGATGTTGTCAGTTTCTTGCCTGAAGCATATGCTTCGGACCATTCCTCTGCTTCATAAGCAGCTGTCATATCACCGCCGAGACCTACTTCAATCATATCCTTGAAGCCGATCTTCTTCAGTGCCGTACGGATGGACTCCATGGAGATATCCGCACCGAACTGACCTTCCGTAGCAGGTGCACACATTGCATAGACTTCATCGCCCTTGCGGATATGCGCAATGATCTCCGTCAGGAAAGCCTTGGAGCCGATGGCACCGAACGGGCAGCTGTGGATGCAGTGTCCGCAGTTGATGCACTTGTCTTCATCAATGACGCAGAAGCCGTACTCATCATAGGTAATGGCATCCACCGGGCAGCGTCTCTTGCAGGGACGTTCCAGATGCACGATGGCACCGTACGGGCAGGCCTGTGCGCACATACCGCATTCCTTGCACTTGGACGCATCAATATGGGAACGCAGTTCACCGATACTGATGGCGCCGAATCTGCAGGCACCGAGACATGCTTTACCGAGGCATGAACGGCAGTTGTCGGTTACGGAATAAGAGGACAGCGGGCATTCGTCACAGGCCGGCTTGATGACCTGCACGATGTTCTTTGAGTTCTCGTTGCCTTCGGTATTCTGATTGCATGAAAGACGGATTCTCTGTCTTGTGATTTCTCTTTCTTTATATACACAGCAGCGGTAAGTGGGTTTGGGTCCCGGAATCAGTTTGTAAACAAGCTCTTCCTTGTGTTCAGCGTCCAGTTCGCCGTTCCAGGCAAGACGTGCTACTTCTTCCCACACTTTATGTTCATATGTAAGAATATGAGCATCACCATTAATCATTGTTCTACTCCCTTCAGTTAACGGAAACAAATTCCATCATGATTATACATGAGACCTTCTGTGATGTCATGCCGAACACTGCATAGGAAAAGAAAACCGTGCATCTGCACGGCAGTCTTCCCGATTATTCCTTGACAATCTCGGAATCGGAATTCTTTTTGACGGATTCAATTCCGTTGAGGCAGGACTTCATGGATTTGTAGCCTTCGCTGACACCGATGATCTGTCCGTTCTTTGCCTTCAGACGGAAACGTGTCTCGCCCGCTTTATCCGTATAGATTTCAAACTTCGGATTCTTTTCCTTTGTGAAGCCTTCCACTGTCTGATCTTCCACTGCAGCAACCGGTGCATTCTTCTTAACACTTGCAATACCATTGCGGCAGGAGCTTTCAGCCGTGTAAACTTCGGAAGTCAGGATTACTTCACCGTTGGAGGCTTTGAGATCAAACTTAACGCCTGTCTTTGTCTCCTTGATCAGAAACTTTCCCATATTCAATTATCTCCTTTCGGGATTCTTATCTGCCTTCATCATAGCATGCCGAAAGAAAACGCATAAAGATTATATTATTATCCGGAAATCAGCGTTTGTCAACAAAAAATAAATATATTATATCTACTTATAATCGTAATAAGCATATTAGTAAGTAACACAAAGTTACTGTTTACGCACTGCACCTGCCATGCATTTTCGGTTCTTTTCGGGATATATGCAAATGAATTATAATTAATTGCCGGAGGATTGCCATGAAAAGAAAGATCGGTATCGTGCTTAAAACAACGCTTGCCCTGCTGTTTTCAGTGTTTGCGCTTTTCACTGCCGTTCTGATGGTGCGCTATCTCAAGGCAGGAGATCCTGATGCACCGCTTGTCAGGCTGCTTCTTCTGTTCTTTGCGGACGACGTTCTCAGCAGTCTGCTGTTCCGTTCCGTATACGAAGAAACTGCAGGTGTGCTGTTTCCGTTAACTGCTTCCGCCAGACGCACGCGGCGGCGGACAGATCTGTTCTCACTGTTCTTTATGATCTATCTTGCCGCATGCATTCTGAGTCTGCGCGGAGTCGATCCCTACAGCAGTGCATGGAACCGTATTCTGCAGACGGAAATGCTGGGTATGCTGGCAATCGTATCTGCGTATATCCTGCTCATACGGCAGCTGAATGCGGAAGCTTCCCTTGAGAAAGTACAGGATCCCGTACTTGCCAAAGCACTGCGCCACAGTACGGATGCACGGTTTACGCTCTGTGCGGAAGTTCCCGGAGCGACCCTTGCCGGAGATGGCTTCTGCATGGTGCGCGGAAGACTGTTCGGTGAATGCAAGGCAAATGACCGTGTGTTTCTGTATCTGCCGGACGGCACCGTACTGTCTGCCGTTATCCGCAAAATCATGTTCGACAATCCCGATGAACAGGTTCCCAGCAACCGCATGACCAGACTGTTCATTACTGCACAGAAACCGGTTGATATACCGGCATATTCCGTAATTTCCAGCATCATGCCTCCGGCCGGTAATGGTGTCAATGTTCCGGTGGAGAATCCCCTGCTGTTAGGTCTGCTTCTGGCATCGCCCTATCTGAAAAGAAGAGAAGGATTTGCGCAGGTGTTTGCGCGGGCACTGAAAAAGAGCAGATTCCTGATCTGTGCTGTGCGGGAGAAAACACCTTCCAATATGCGCGAAAAAATTTCTGAAGGCTTCTTCATCTATGAAGGCAATTACCGCTTTACCTCCGTGCGCCGCAGTGATACCGATACAGATGCCTTCCCGGTATATACCGACTGGGATGCATATGCCTGTGCGGATGGCGAACAGCCCGAAGGTGCGGTGTGTGAAGCACTGGTGTTTACGTTTGATGAACTGCTGCCGATGATACGCGGAAACAGTCTGGTGATCAATCCGTTCGGACCGCAGTCAATCTTCCTCAGCAGCCGTGATGTAATCGCCGCTGCCGAAGGAAATACAATGGAACTGAAAGACGAATAAAACGGCTGTACATCTGTACAGCCGTTTGCCTTAACGCTCGTATACGGGAATCGGGCTGAAGTCCATAGCGACTTTGCCGCCGTCCCTTACATACTTGGCATCTGATTCATTCAGCAGCATCACTGCATCACCCGGTCGTTTGCCGCCCCAGTCCATCATAAGCGCTATGCCGATGTTCATTGCTTCATCCGTCCCGCAGTCGATATCCGTATACCGTATACCGAGATGCCAGGCCATGTTCAGCAGTGAATACAGATCAGCGAACTGTTCGTGATTGTCGATGCGGCCGATCATCATTCTGCCGTCTTTTATGTAGCTGTTTTCGACACAGAACATAACGGCATCATCATAATCCGTAAACAGACTCAGCGAGGCTTTGTCAGGCGCAATCTGGAACGCTCTTGGTCTGGATACACCATTGCGGTATCTGCTTTCCGAGAGTATCACATACAGTACATCCGCCTTCCAGACTTTGCTGATCTTTTCTTTTGCCTGCTCCTCACTGCCGATCATGTTCAGTCAAGATCCTCTCCGTTGGATGCGATGACTTTCTTGAACCAGAAGAACGAATCCTTGCGTTCTCTGTGGAGATCACCGTTGCCGTCATTGTCCTTGTCAACATAGACAAATCCGTAACGCTTCTTCATTTCACCGGTTGATGCCGAAACAAGGTCCGTGCATCCCCACATTGTGTAACCCCAGAGTTCCACACCGTCATCGATTGCTTCCTTCATGGCCTTGATATGATCTCTCAGATAGTCAATGCGGTATGTATCATGGAACTTACCGTCTTCCGCTCTTTCATCCGCTGCACCGAGGCCGTTCTCAACGATCATCAGCGGCACCTGGTATCTTGCGTATACACGGTTCAGGTAAATGCGCAGGCCTTCCGGATCGATCTGCCATCCCCAGTCGGATGCTTTCAGATACGGGTTCTTGATGCCGGTCAGAATGTTGCCGGCTGTCTTCTGCAGGCTTTCATCTGTGGAAGCGCAGGAGCTCATGTAGTAGGAGAAGCTGTAGAAGTCAACGGTTCCCTTCTTGAGGATTTCCGCATCTTCAGGTTCCATCCTGACGGTAACACCCTGATCCTTCCACATCTTCTTAGCGAAGTACGGATACTCGCCTCTGACCTGAACATCACCGCAGTAGAACTGTGCGTTCATCTTGTTCTCTGCTTCTTCAACATCAGCAGGATTGCATGTATACGGATATACCATGGAGCCGGCAATCATACAGCCGATCTTGAAATCAGGGTTGATCTCATGACCGAGCATGACTGCTTTGGCACTGGCCACAAACTGATTGTGCAGAGCGGTTAAGCGCACGCTTGCTTCTTCAGCTGTCTTTTCCGGTTCAAACATCTTGACGCCGTCCGCAAGCTTCAGGCCTACACCGTTGAGTCTGCCGAAGTTCATCGGGAACATGGCAGCGTTGATTTCGTTGAAGGTCAGCCAGTACTTTACTTCATCCTTGTATTCGGTGAAGATGGTGCGGCAGTAGTTCAGATAGAAGTCAATGGTTCTTCTGTCATACCAGCCGTTGTACTTCTCTGCCAGATACCACGGGGATTCATAATGCGAAATGGTAACCAGCGGTTCAATGCCGTACTTTTTGCATTCCGCAAAGACCTTATGGTAGAAGTCAATGCCTGCCTGGTTCGGTGTTTCATCATCACCGTGCGGATAGATTCTTGTCCAGTTGATGGACAGTCTGAAGCACTTGAAGCCCATCTCTCCGTAGAGAGCAATATCTTCCTTGTAGTGATGATAGAAATCTACAGCAGTATGGCTCGGGTAATACTCCCCTTCATGAATCTCTGCATCGTACTGTCTGGGAATACTTACAGTACCGCCCTTAACGTGGTCAGCAACGGAAGGTCCTTTGCCGTCTTCGTTCCAGGCGCCTTCAAACTGGTTGGCAGCGGTCGCACCGCCCCAAAGAAAATCTTTCGGGAATGACATATCGGTATCCTCCTAATCAATATATTCCACTTTATTGAAATCAGCGTCTGCCGTGGTATACGGTTCCTTGGCCGCTTTCGGTATGCCCAGTGTCAGAATACCGGCGATGCGGTACTTTTCTTCCAGCTTCAGGGCTGAGCGTACGATTTCCTCCGCACTTCGTCCGTCTTCGGTTCTGCGCATGCAGATCTGCAGCCAGCATGATCCAAGTCCCTCATCCACTGCCGCAAGCATCATCTGCGTCATGGCGACCGAGCAGTCTTCCATCCATGTATCGGCTCGTTCACTGTCACCGGTCACGATCAGTGCACACGGTGCACACTTGAGAGCGGCAGCACCGTTCTTGGCCTTTGCCAGTTCATCAAGAACCGTTCTGTTCCGTACAACGATAATACGGCAGGGTCTGAGATTTCTGCTGGTCGGTGCAATCAGACCGGCCTCCAGAACATGCCTGAGAGCTTCCTCCGGTACAGGTTCCGGCAGATAATCACGGATGCTTCTGCGCTTCAGAATTGTTTCTTTGAGTTCCATACGTGGTCCTTTCCGAAAGATGACCGGAGTACTCCGGTCATCTCACTTATTATTTATTCGAACTGCGTCTATTTCTTCTGGGCGTCGAAATAGCAGTCCGCATATGCCACAACGGCAGGGATCAGCTTGGCAATATCCAGACCGGAAGTGTTGATCATCAGATCATAGTCATCCTTGGAACCGAACTTGTTTCCGGTGATCATCTCACGGAAATTGGCACGGCCCTTGTCGATCTTCTTGATCTGCTTCTCCATTTCCTTCGGTGTGTAGTCCTCAGCGTCTGATTCACGTGCGAGGCATCTTGCCACTTTGCTATCCATGTCTGCATATACGAAGATACGCAGCGGCTTGTAGTCTTCCAGAACGATATCAGCTGCTCGTCCGATGAAGACTGCATCACTCTTTTCTGCCATTTCACGGATAATTTCATTCTGTTTTGCGATGACATCCGTATGTTCACCTACGAGAGGCTGGATGCCGGCAAATGTTGTGTTGTAGGAGATCGGATAATAGAATGAAACACTCTTTTCCGAAATGCTCTCAACATACTGTTCAGCAAGTCCGCTGTGTTCCGCAACAGCCTTGATGATTTCCTTGTCGAAATAAGCAATACCAAGAGCTTCCGCAAGTCTCTTACCGAGCTCCCTTCCGCCGCTGCCGAATTCACGGCTGATAGTAATGATCCTATGCATTTGAGATTCCTCCTAGCTTAATTTCATTTTAGCAGAATTTACGAAAACTGACTCATTTTGTTTTGTTATGATGCCCGTCCGTAGAGAACAGCCGCTTTGGCAAGTTTATCTGCCAGGGATGCGGTGAACTGACCGGGCAGACAGCGCCAGCACCAGTTTGAACCGGTGGTGGAAGGCACATTCATTCTTGCCTCATTGCCGAGTCCCAGTACATCCTGCATCTGTACGATGGCCACGGAAGCGATGCTGGACCACGCTCCGCGCATCATACCCCAGTTCCATCCTTCCTTCTTGTCCATGTGGAAATACTTTACAGCCATGTTCGTACTGGCCTTCGACGTATTTTTCATCCAGCCCATGATTGTATCGTTGTCATGGGTGCCGGCATAGACAATGCAGTTTGAATCTTTATAGTTGTGCGGCAGATAGGCATTGCCGGGGTCGTTGGGATCAAAGGCAAACTCCAGTACCTTCATACCGGGATAGCCTGTTTCCTTCACCATTTCCAGAACTTCAGGGGTCAGGAAGCCCAGATCCTCCGCAATGATATTCATCTTACCGAGTTTCTTCTCAAGAGTCCGGAAGAAATCGATTCCGGGACCTTTGCGCCATACACCGTTGTGGGCAGTCGGTTCCCCGGCCGGCACGGCAAAGTATGATTCAAAGCCGCGGAAATGATCGATACGCAGAACATCATAGAAGCGCAGCTGCTGGGTAATACGCCGCTGCCACCATGTATACCCTGTCCGTTTCATATAGTCCCAGTCATAGAGCGGATTGCCCCACAGCTGTCCGTCTGCCGTAAACGCATCCGGCGGTACACCGGCAACCTCTTTCGGTCTGCCGTCCTGATCGAGCTGGAACTGTTTGGGGTCTGCCCATACATCAGCACTGTCCGCCGCTACATATACCGGTATATCACCAATCAGCTCAATGCCTTTTTCGTTGGCATACTGCTTCAGAGCATTCCACTGTTCAAAGAACATGAACTGTATGCACTGCCAGAAGCGGATTTCATAAGCCAGCTCTTTCCTTGCCTTTTTCATCGCGGCTTTGTCGCGCTCGCGCAGCTCTTTCGGCCACTCGGACAGAGCCACATTGTTCAGACTGCCTTTGATAGCCATGAACATAGCATAGTCATCCAGCCAGGCTTTCTCTGCCTCGCAGAATGCATCCAGGGCTTCCGTATTCCCTGCAAGCATGCGGTCCACCGCAATCAGCAGAACCTCAAAACGATTGTAGTATATGCGGGTGTAGTCGACCCGTTCGGGATCATCTCCCCAGTCAGCGTTTTTGTATTCCGACGGCTTGAGCAGTCCCTGTCTGTGCAGCTCATCCAGATCAATCAGATACGGATTGCCCGCATAGGAGGAAAACGACTGGTACGGTGAATCACCGTAACTGGTCGGTCCGATCGGCAGAATCTGCCAGTACCGCTGTTTAGCGCGCACAAGGAAATCAACAAACTGCCTTGCCGACTTTCCCAGCGTCCCGATTCCGTACGGAGACGGGAGTGATGTGATCGGCATCAGTATGCCTGCGCTTCGTTTCATTCTGTCACCTTCTCTTTTCTGTTTCTGCCGTAATCCGGCAGCATCTACCGTCCATGATATTGTGCACCCGGTTTTCTGTCAAATCAGCGCGCATTGTCTGTACGCATGTACCGGGAAACTCTTGCCGCATTGGTTCTCTTCATACGGCGCGGACACTTGGTTCCGTCGGTATACCACGCACACTGTGCACAGTGCAGACAGCGCTCCGGTTCACTGCCGTAACAGACTTTATCAGCCCAGCCGGGATCACAGAGATGTCCATGCCCGACAGCAACGAGATCTGCATAACCGTTTTCAATTACAGCCAGAGCCTGTCCGCCTGTTTCAATGCCGCCCACCGCAATCACCGGAACGGATACATGTTTCTTCACAAGACCTGCAGCCTGGATGCGTCCGTCTGGTGTTTCCTGCGCAAAGGCATACGGAGCCGTACCGGTGGATATATTCAGCAGATCTGCACCGGCCGCTTCAAACAGCTGTGCTTCTTTGATCAGTGCATCTGTATCCGGATTGCCGAGACGCACGGAGATGATAAACGAAGAACCGCACGCTTCCCGTATCATCTTCACGATATCCGTGACAAGACACATGCCATGTTCACTGTTGCCGGTACTCTCCTGCCGCATGCATTCCTCAGTGACCTGATTCAGATAATATCCATGCGCCGCATGCAGCTCTGCACCGTCAAAGCCAGCTTTCTGTATCCGTACGGCCGCATCACGGAACGCTTCCTGCACGGACCTGAAGGCATCCGCATCTACTGCACCGGTGATTGTTTCCTTGCCCGGCATCAGCATCTGCACAATCGTTTTGGATTCCCATGCGTGAATGCTTTCGGCAAGTTCCGCAAGACCCGGAATAAAACTGTCATCCCAGAGCGCGATGGCATTCCTGCCGCCCTCTTTATGCACCACTGCACATGCTTCGGTGAATACAAGTCCGGCGCCTCCTCTTGCGAAGGAAGAATAGTGCCTGAGATGACGGTCATTCACTTTGCCGTCTTCACCGGTGCTGCCGAAATACACCATCGGCGGAACAACGATCCGGTTGCGGACTGTATGGGTGCCGATCCGCAGCGGTTCAAACAATACTGTATTTTCCATAATGTTCACCTTTTTCCATCACTATACCCGAAAAGAAGCCATGAAAAAAGGGGCTTTGTCAGCCCCTGTTCTTTCAGCTTTCGGCAGCACTGCCTGTGTACAGCTGATAGTATCTGCCTTTCTTGGCAATCAGATCATCGTGGTTGCCGCGTTCAATGATGCGTCCCTGTTCAAGGACCATAATGCAGTCACTGTTGCGGACCGTTGACAGACGGTGTGCAATCACGAATGTGGTGCGTCCCTTCATCAGAGCATCCATACCGCGCTGTACAAGCTTCTCGGTACGTGTATCGATAGAGGAAGTCGCTTCATCGAGAATCATAACCGGCGGATCGGCAACGGCAGCTCTGGCAATGGCAATGAGCTGTCTCTGACCCTGGGAAAGATTGGAACCGTCTTCCGTCAGCATCGTGTTATATCCGTTCGGCAGACGGCGGATAAATCCGTCCGCATGCACAAGCTTCGCAGCTTCACGGCATTCATCATCGGTTGCTTCAAGACGGCCGTAGCGGATATTTTCCATAACCGTTCCCGTAAAGAGATGGGTATCCTGGAGAACGATGCCGAGTGAGCGGCGCAGATCAGGCTTCTTGATCTTGTTGATGTTGATATCGTCATAGCGGATCTTGCCGTCTGCTATGTCGTAGAAACGGTTGATCAGGTTTGTAATCGTTGTCTTACCGGCACCGGTTGAGCCTACAAAGGCAATCTTCTGACCGGGTTCGGCAAACAGCTGGATATCATGCAGAACAAGCTTCTCAGGCACATATCCGAAGTCCACGCCGTCCATCGTGACTTTGCCCTGCAGTCTCTGATACGTAACCGTGCCGTCGGCCTGATGAGGATGTCTCCATGCCCAAAGACCTGTACGTTCTTTGGTTTCCTCCAGAGTGCCGTCTTCCTTTTCTTTGACATTGACAAGTTCCACATATCCTTCATCAGCTTCCACCGGTTCATCCAGCATACTGAAGACACGGTCGGCACCGGCCATGGCCATGACAATCGTATTCATCTGCATGGAAACCTGTGAAATCGGTCTGGAGAAGTTTCTGTTCAGGGAAAGGAATGTGACCAGTGTACCGAGGGTGAGTCCCCAGTCCGTGTTGATGGCAATGGCTGCACCGAGCATAGCACAGAGCACATAGCCGATGTTGCCGATATTGCCGTTGACAGGCATCATGATATTCGCAAACTTATTGGCGTTCATGCCGCTGCTGCGCAGATTCTCATTCAGTTCCGTGAATTCCTGGATGGCTTTGTCTTCGTGGCAGAAAACCTTGACGACTTTCTGTCCGCTGATCATCTCTTCAATATAACCGTTGACACGGCCCAGGTCGCGCTGCTGTGCAACAAAGAATCCGCGTGATCTGCCGGCCAGTTTCTTTGAAACAAACAGCGTAATCCCGACCATTACCAATGACAGGCAGGTCAGCGGTATGCTGAGAATCACCATTGAGGTAAATGTACTGACAATCGTAATCAGGGAGTTGAACAGCTGCGGAATCGTTTGCCCGATCAGCTGACGCAGTGTATCAATATCATTCGTATACACCGACATGATATCGCCGTGGCTGTGGGTATCAAAATACTTGATCGGCAGTTTCTCCATGTGCGAGAACAGTTCGACACGCAGTTTCGCCATCGTGCCCTGACCTACGGTAACCATTGTTCTCTGCTGCAGGTATGCCGCAATGACACCGATCAGCAGCACTGCCGCAAGCCGCATCAGCCTTGCCGCAAGCGGACCGTAATCAGGCACCGCACTGCCGAGCAATGGTGCAATATACTGGTCAATCAGGGTTCTGGTAAAGAGCGTTGACTGCAGCTGTGTGTAAACCGTAACGGCAATGCAGAAGAGGACGAACAGATAATGCCACTTATAGTACCGCATCATGTAGCGGAGCACACGCATCAGTGTTCCTGCCTTCTTGCGGTCCATTTTGCCCGCCGGCATGCCGCGCATTCCGCGTCCGCCCGGACCGCGTGTAGGCCGGGTGTTATTTTGCCTCGTCAAAGTCACCGCCTCCTTTCACCTGTGTCTCATAGATATCCGCATAGATATCATTTGTCTTCAGCAGATTCTCATGTGTATCAAACGCATCAACGCGTCCGTCATCCATGACGATGATTCTGTCCGCATTCTTCACACTGGAAATTCTCTGCGCAATGATCAGCTTGGTTGTGCCCGGAATCTTCTTCGCAAACGCAGCCTGGATACGGGCATCGGTGCCGGTATCCACAGCACTTGTCGAGTCATCGAGAATCAGCACCTTGGGATCCTTCAGCAGTGCTCTTGCAATGCACAGACGCTGTTTCTGTCCGCCGGAGAAGTTGGCGCCGCTCTGTTCCACTTCGGCATCAAGACCTGCCGGCAGAGCTCTGATGAAGTCATCCGCACAGGCGCTCTCAAGAGCTGCCCAGCACTCTTCATCCGTCGCATCTTCCTTGCCCCACTGCAGATTGGAACGTACGGTTCCGGAGAACAGTTCATTCTTCTGCAGCACCACGGATACTTTGTTGCGGAGAGCTTCCGTATCATAGTCGCGCACATCATGTCCGCCGATTTCCACGGAACCGTTCTTGACATCATACAGACGTGACAGCAGTGCCACCAGCGAGGACTTGCCGGAACCGGTGCTGCCGATAATGCCGATGTTTTCACCGGAATGAATGTGCAGATCAATATCCTTCAGCGTATCCTCACCGCTGCCGGTGCGGTATGCAAAGTCAACATGATTGAAGTCAATCTGACCGTTTTCAACCGTATTGATCGGGTTCTCCGGATTCTGAATATCCGGAACTTCCGTCAGGACTTCATAGATACGGCGCAGGCTTGCCATGGACATGGAGATCATGACAAACACCATGGACAGCATCATCAGTGACATCAGGATCTGCATGACATAGCTGAACATCGAAGTCAGATTACCGGTTGTCATGTCACCGGCGACTACATGTCTCGCTCCGAACCAGCTGATGGCAATGATGCATCCGTACACGGTCAGGTTCATAACCGGTGCATTCAGAGCAATGACACGCTCTGCTCTGACAAACATACCGCGGATACCTTCCGCTGCCTTCCTGAATTTCTCATTTTCATAATCTTCACGGACAAATGATTTCACAACGCGGATGCTGGAGACATTTTCCTGTACGCTTCCGTTCAGTTCATCATATTTCTGGAAGACAATATTGAACAGTTTGCCTACTCTGGTATGAATGAATGACAGAGCGATGCCCAGGAAGATCAGCGCCACCACAAACACCAGTGACAGGGAGGGACTGATCCGGACGCACATGATGACTGCCATGATCAGCATCAGCGGTGTTCTCACCGCAATTCTGATCAGCATCTGGAATGCGTTCTGAATGTTTGTCACATCCGTTGTCATACGGGTAACCAGACCTGCCGTGCTGAACTTATCGATATTGGCAAACGAGAACGTCTGCACTTTCTCATAAACAGCCTGGCGCAGATTTGCCGCAAAACCGGTCGAAGCGATTGCACCGTGCTGTCCTGCCTGAATACCGCAGAACAATGATACAAATGCCAGTGCCAGCATGATCAGTCCGTATTTATATACAGCGGCCATGTTGCCGGGGGTAATGCCCTGGTCGATCAGTGAGGCGATGATATACGGAAGCAGCGTTTCCATGAGCACTTCGCCGGCTGTAAACAGCGGTGTCAGGATTGCATTCTTCTTATACTTGCCCACATAACCCAATAAGAGTGAAATCATTGCATCAATTCCTTTCTGTGTCCGGAGTATCGTTGATATTGTTGTAGATTCTGTCCAGATACGTATTCAGTGTTTCCAGCTCCAGTTCGCTGAAACCTGCTTTGAGTCTTCTTTCATACGCGTCAAGACGTTCTTTTTCCTCGTTGAGAAGCGCTCTGCCTTTATCCGTCAGCCTGATGCACTTAACGCGCCGGTCTTCCGGCAGTACAAAGCCTTCCACGAGATTCTTCGCTTCCAGTCTTGAGGCAATGCCGGCCATGGTTGCCTGGGCAACCTCAAACTGCTTTTCAAGTTTTTTGAGGGTTGATGTATTGTTGTCCGCATGGCGCAGAAGATGCACCATGACCCTGATCTGCGTAAACGTCAGGTTGTGCTGCTGCAGTTTGCTGTTGGCATTGCGGTTCATCTCATCCGCAAGCCGTTTGATTTTCCATCCGATATCGTTTTTCATAATCACCTGATTTCCGTAACTGCGCTATATACGCTGTAAACTATTATAGAATTCAAAAGCATACTGTCAATAGCGCGCTTTTGATAGCATACGTTTATTTTTGTCAAATATCATGGACACTGAAAACGACAGCCTTTTTCCTGCCGTTTCATATCTTTCTGTTTGTATAATGAAGAAGAATACACTGCCAAGGAGGAAACTCAGATGTCTGAAATCAAGCATTATGTTGAAGCTGCACAGGGCCGCATGCCGCTGGATCTGAAAATCTGCGGAGCCAAAGTCGTCAATGTGTTTAATGACACGGTACAGAAACAGGATATCGGCATTGTCGGGAAAAAGATTGTCTGTGTCGGTGACCTCTCATCCCATCCTGCCGCGGAAACAATCAATGCGGAAGGAACATATGCCCTGCCCGGTTTCATCGATTCCCATATGCATGTGGAAAGCAGCATGCTGACACCGGCAAACTTTGCCAAAGTCGCATTGCTGAACGGTACAACCAGCTGTGCTGCAGATCCGCACGAAATCGGCAATGTACTGGGCTTCACCGGTGTACAGGCACTCATTGATGCCGCTGCCGGTCTCCCGCTTCACATTTACTTCTACGCGCCTTCTACGATTCCCTCCGCACCCGGTTTTGAAGATTCCGGATTTGCGGTCGGTGCCGAAGAGACGGAACGCTTCATGAACAATCCGGGTATTCACGGACTCGGTGAGATCATGGATTTCAACGGTGTTGCCAACGGCGAAGATCTGATTCTTTCCGTCATCGAAACAGCTGCCCGCCACGGTGCAGTCATCGATGGTCATGTTCCGGTGCTGACCGGCTGGAAACTGCAGGCATTCAGGGCATCAGGCATTGACTCTGACCACTGTGTGGACAATCCCGAAAAACTGCTTGAGGATATCTCCCTGGGCATTACCGCCGAAGTACAGGGCAACAACATGTCACCGGAGCTTGCCAGGGTTCTGAATGAAGCTCCCGTAAACAATCGTCTCTGCATCTGTACGGACGATGTTTCCCTGACGGTTCTGCTGCATAACGGCCATCTCAATTACGCGGTTGAAAAAGCCATTGCTATGGGCCTGGATCCGCTGAAAGCAATCCGCTTCGCCACGATCAACGCTGCCGACCGCATGCGCCTGTATGATACCGGCGCCATTGCTCCGGGACGTATTGCGGATATACAGCTGGTGCCGGATATCTGTCATCCGAAACCTGTCACCGTCCTGTCTGAAGGACATGTCGTTGTCAAAGACGGCAGGTTCATTGCCGAAGTGAAAGAGAATACTTTCCCGGAAGAACTGTACCATTCCGTTGAACTCAGTCCCCTCAGGGAAGAAGACTTCAGATCATTGATTGATATTGATAAGGAATGCGGCGGTACAGCACTGATCAACATGATGACGATTACCGGATCTGTTTTCCGGACGGCCAAAGTGCAGCAGGAACTTCCGTTCTCTTATGCAGGAGACGGCAAAGGTCTGCTGGACTATACCGGTTACGTCAAACTGATGATCTTCAACCGCCACGGTATACGGCAAAGTGCATTTGACTTTATTGAGGGCATGGGTGACATCAGCGGGGCCGTTGCCATTACCTATGGACACGATTCCCACAATCTATGCGTATACGGCTCAAATGACAGGGATATGGCAGCTGCCGCAAATGCTGTTATCGAAACACAGGGTGGCTTCTCCGTCGCACAAAACGGCAAAGTCATTTCACTGGTGCCGCTGCCCATCGCCGGACTGCTGACGCCGGAGGATCCCGATACCATGCTGAAAGCATCCGATGAATTCTGTGAAGCATGCCGCACGATCGGATTCACTTCATTGGATAATCCCCTGCACTTCTTCACGTTCATGCCGCTGGCCGTATGTCCGGAAATCCGATGCACTGACAAAGGCCTGATCGATGTCGTAAACAAAACACTGCTTCCGCTGACAGAAAAGATTACTTATAAGGAGTAGCATATGGAAAAGCCCAGACTTGAACTCATGAGTGATCATGAGTTGCTCATGGAACTGGTTGCAGAAAAGCGCCGCCAGGATACCGTCCGCACTGTCAAACTTTGCATTTACCTGATTCTGGCAGCTGTTGTCTGCGTTCTGCTGTTCATTTATGTGCCGCGGATCATCGAAGCATACCGCAGTGTCAAAGCAACGCTGAACCAGATTAAAGAGATAACAGACAAACTGCAGTCCACCTTCAGTAAAGTCGATTTTGAAAAGATGCAGTCAACACTGGAAAAGATGGATTTTGATGAACTGCAGCAGTCTCTCGAGACGGTCCGTTCCTTCCTCAACCGTCTGCAGACCATCTTCGGAGGATTCTGATCTGTACAGGAAACCGTACATGCGGTTTCCTTTTTCTACTGTGCTTCATACTTGACGCGTGTTATATAATGTTCTCGCAGAAAGAAGGTAACAACAAATGACTAAAGTAAATGTAATCTCCGGCTTTCTCGGAGCAGGCAAAACTACTCTGATACAGAAACTGATCAAGGATGTATTCCAGGGTCAGAAAGTTGTCCTCGTAGAAAACGAATTCGGTGAAATCGGCATTGACGGCGGTTTCCTGAAAGAAGCAGGCATTGAAATCACTGAGATCAACAGCGGATGCATCTGCTGCACCCTGCAGGGTCCCTTCGAAGAAGCCCTGAAACAGATCGTGGAGCGTTTCCATCCGGATCACATCATCATTGAACCCTCCGGTGTAGGCAAACTGTCCGATATCCTTCTTGCCATCAAGACAATTGACGGACTTGAACTCGACAGCTACAGCACTGTCGTGGATGCGGCCAGAGCAAAGGTCTACCACCGTAACTTCAAGGAATTCTTCGATGATCAGATTGCCACAGCTTCCTGTGTGATTCTTTCCAGAACACAGAATGTCGATGCTGAAAAACTGCAGGCTGATGTTGATATCATCCGTGAACTGAATCCGGATGCACATATCATCACAACACCGTGGGATGAGCTCTCCGGCAAAACAATCTTTGAGGCAATGCAGAGCACAACCAACGGCTTCCCTGAGATTCACGCTGATGATGATGAGGATGAGGACGAGCATCATCACCATGATCATGATGAAGATGAACATGAACATCATCATGACCATGAAGAGCATGAACATCATCATCACCACAAGTTTGATGCGGAAGCAGTCAATGCCGGTCTTTCCGAAGGCAACCGCATTCATGTAGGCGATGAGGATGAACATGAGCATCACCATCACCACCACGGACATGACGCTGATGAGATCTTCGATTCCATCGGTATCGAAACCATCAACAAGTATTCCGAAGAAGAAATCCGTGAAGCGCTCTCCAAGCTCGGTGAGAATGTGGTAAGAGCCAAGGGTATTGTTCCGGATCATGAGGGCAACTGGCTGTTCTTCGACTTTGTTCCGGGTGACATTGATATCCGCAAAGGCAATCCTGCATATACCGGACTGATCACGGTTATCGGTGAGCACATCGATATTGAATATCTGAAGCAGGTATTCGGAGTCAGATAATGGCAGCACCGGTCTATCTGTTTACCGGGTTCCTGGACAGCGGCAAAACCACTCTGATCAAGGATACGCTGTGCGATGAAGACTTCATGCGGGGAACCGACCGTACATTGATCATCTGTCTTGAACAGGGCGAAGTGGAATACACCAATGAATTCCTGGATGCTCACAATACATTCATTGAGTTCCTGGATGCGTCCACCCAGCTTACGGTGGAACGCATGCGGGAGCTGGATACCATCTATCATCCGAATCAGGTATTCATCGAATACAACGGCTCCGAATCAGTCAGCGAGACACTTCTGTCCGGCATGCCTGATTTCTGGCCGCTGGTGGAAATTCTTACTACCGTGGATGCGTCCACATTCGGCAACTACATCAACAACATGCGTTCGCTGATGTTTGAACAGCTGCGCTACAGTGACGTGGTTATCTGCAACCGCTGCACCGAAGATACAAGCGGTTCTCTGCTGCGCGGCAACATCAAAGCCATCAACCGCAGAGCACAGATTTTCTATGAAGGAAACTTCGGAGAACCTGTCAACCTCAAAGGCGGCACTCTTCCGTTCGACAAGAGCAAGCCTCTGATCGACATCAAGGATGACGACTACGGTCTGTGGTACATGGACGCTTCCGAGCATCCGGATGACTATGAAGGCAAATCCATCATTCTGCGCGGTGCATATGCGGAACCCCTGCAGAAACATCCGAACTCCTTCGTTCTCGGACGGCGGGCAATGGTATGCTGCTCGGAGGATACGGCATTGTGCGGCATTACGGTTACAGGTGTGAAAGTAAAAGCACTGAAGAAGAATGCCTGGTATGAAGTCGAAGGCAATCTGAAAACAGTTCCTGTGGCAGACGGGAAAACACTTGTTCTGTATGCCAGCGCCATCCGCAACTACAATGCACCGACAGACGAATTCGTATATTTCAGTTAATTATGCGAGGAAGCAGAAATGCTTCCTCTTTTTGCAAAAAAACACCGTATCCGGCATCATTCAATGAAACCGGATATCGGTGTTCTGGTCAGATCATGTATGGTCTGATTCATGGATTCGACTGTTTCTTCACCGTTCTTGATAAACGCGAAACGCCGGATATGAAACGAAAAGGAATGTGCATAATACATGGCCAGCAGTGCATCCGGGTACTGTTCCATGAATCCCCTTTTCCTGTGAATGCTCAGGTATTCCTCAAATACCTTTGTCAGATTCTGTGTCACCATTTCTTCAAAACTGTTCTGGCCTGTCACCCGGTATGCCGCCTGATAAAAAGCTCGGTTTTCCTGCACTGTACGCAGAACACGCTCAACAGCCTGATCTGTACCGACCCTCAGACCATCTTCCCGGAACGGCGCCGCAAGATCCTGTTCGGCAATATAATTCAGGCAGTCGTATTTATCATCAAAATAGTTATAAAACGTGACCCGTATTACTCCCGAAGCATCGCTGATCTGCTTGATGGTGATCTTTTCAAACAGATGTTTCAGCATGAGTTCCCGCAGACTTTCAGCGAGAACTGTTTTCATATTGTCCCTGCGCTGTTCCATGATCACCTCAGCAGCATGACATAATGTACTATCAGATACAGACCGAATACAATCATCAGAAATCCGCCCATAAAGCTGAGCTGTCTGGTATAGTGCGGTCCTTCAAAATAGCCGACCGCAAATGCCGCAAGCACACCCGCAAACGTAATGGCGAAAGTCAGCAGACTGACAGTAGCCAGTGAAATATCAAACAGTGAGAAACCCACTGCAAGGAGAAGTGTTTCAATGCTGGTCAGAACCGCAAGCATAAAACACGCACGCAGATCAAACAGACGGTCCAGTTTTTCCTCCGGTTCCCTGCGCATACATGCCCGGAAGCAAAGATACAGTCCTATTGCGAAAATGATCAGACACGCAATACTGATTTCAAGCCGGTCATTGACCATATCCTCCAGAAGAAATGACGCACTGTATCCCACAAGCACAGCCAGCACTCTTACGGCAGCGTAGATCAGTGCATACAGGGCAGCCCGGCTGAACAGTATCTGACGGACAGTCGCCCCTTTGTTCATCATGACAACGAAGCTGTCCAGGGACAGTCCCAGTATTATCATTATCGTATGCACCATATCCATAAGCACCATCTCCTGTTCTCAGTTAATTCTACATGACAGCTTTCCGGAAAAGCGCATACAGATGTCATAGTTTGTATGAAAAGAAAAGGAACTCACTCGCCTTGTGAATTCCATTTCTGATAGGGGGAAAGAAATATCAAACTCTTCTTTTGACACTTTTATGATACCGGGCAATCATGTAAGCTTCGTGTAAGCTGTGTGAAAAAATGATGAAATCTGCACATTTACCGAACTATGATGCCGAGAAGTTTTGCGAAAGCAACTGCCTGTTCTTCATTTACAACGACACCTCGCACCATCTCCGCTGTTACGGATATGCCGTCAATTGTACTGTCCGAAAAGTCGATTCCGGCCAGTTTCGTATCAATCAGTTCCGCTCCGCTGAGCACACAGCGTATGAAAGACGTGTTTTCCAGCACACACATGGAAAGACCGCATTCCGTCATATTGTCTTCCATGAACTCGGTCCGCTTCATTCTGGAACCGTTGAAGTTTGTGTATGCGCATTGACAGCCGCTGACCAGCAGATCTTCAAATGTACTGCTGCTGAGATCGGTTCCTGTAAGCCGGCAGTGCTTCAGTACGGCTCTTCTGAATACCGTTTCATTCATCCGGCAGTTTGACAGATCACAATGATCAAACACCGCATCCGCAAACAGAACTCCCCTCAGATCACCTTCAAAGGTCACATTGGTGAACGTGCACTCATGAAATGATCTGCCGCTCAGATCGGCTGAGCAGACCTCATCACGGAATGCCGTTCCGTCCGTACGGTATTCGCGTGATAGTCTGTTAAGGCTGCCGGAAACCTGTTCAAAGGAGAACTGCGGTTCTGTTCTTTTCCCGTTATTCACTGTCTTTGCCATCGGTTACTATTATTTCTGCGGTTTGCGTGCGTTTGCGACAATGAAGAGGCATACCAGTTCCGGTCCGGTATGGGTTCCGATTACAGGACCGACCCGGCAGATCACCACATCACGGCACGGAATCGCTTCCTCGACCATGTGTTTGAGACCGACAGCTTCTTCCTCGCAGTCGGAATGTCCGATGAATACAGTATACTTTTCAGGATCTTTTGCAGTTTCCTCTGCCGCCTTCAGCAGCTGCTTCAGCGAAGCTTTCCTGCCGTGTGCCTTGCTCATCATTTCCAGGTGTCCCGTTTCATTGACATACAGCACCGGCTTAATGTTCAGGGCATTGCCGACAATCGCCGTAGCAGCGCTGACACGGCCTCCCCTGTGCAGGTAGGAGAGATCTCCGACTGTGAAGTAATGGGCAATACTCAGTTTATTGGCTTCCATCCAGGCCGCATTCTCTTCAATGCTCATGCCCGCAAGCTTGTTTTCAGCCATCAGTACCGCAAACAGGCCTTCACCCACACTGGCTGCCAGGGAATCAACGGTTATGATTTTTCTGTCCGGATACTTTTCCTGCAGTTCACGGACTGCCAGGACACTGGAGTTGTACGTATTGGAAAGACCGCTTGAAAAACAGCAGTACAGAATGTCTTTTCCTTCCTGCAGATACGGTGTGAAGAAGTCTGTATAAACCGCCGGTGTGATCTGCGCAGAGTGTGTTGTATGCCCGGCACGCAGTTCATCATAGAAATCCTTGGCCGCAAAATTCCGATAATCGGGATAATGAAGAAACGTTCTTCCATCATCGAAAGATACATCCATCGGTATCACTGCAATCTGATATTTATCCAGAATATCCTGATTCAGGTCACATGTCGCATCTGTTATCAGCTGATAATCATTCATGGTGCAATCTCCTCTTTATGGTTCTCTATTTTATCAGCGAATATCTTATTTTGGACACTATTTCATAATCAGATATACATTTTCACCGTATTTGTAGTATAATCTATGAGCACGCCCCCATAGTAAAACGGATATTACAAGCCCCTCCTAAGGGTTAGGTACAGGTTCGATTCCTGTTGGGGGTGCTTGAGACATCGGAATATAGCGCAGCTTGGTAGCGCGCTTCCTTAGGGAGGAAGAGGTCTGGGGTTCAAATCCCCATATTCCGACCATTGAAGACAAACCGCATGAATATGCGGTTTTCTTATTTTTCCGGAAAACATGGCGTCCCCTGCCACTTTCTTTGCATTACAATAAACACATACGGGCAGATACTGGCTGCCGGAGGATAACAATATGGATAATCTGTTTACCGTCATGCATACAAGTGCAGAAGAACACCTTGAAATCGGCGGAGAATACGATGTTGTTGTGATCGGCGGCGGTATTGCCGGTGTTGCGGCAGCACTGTCCGCAGCCCGCAGCGGCAAAAGTGTACTGATCATTGAGAAAGGCGTTATGCTGGGCGGTCTGGCAACTATGGGACTGATTACCTGGTATCTGCCTCTGTGCGATGGATACGGGCGCAAAATCATCAGCGGCATAGCGGAGGAGCTCCTGTATAAATCAATTGAGTGCGGCTATGACACACTCCCCGAGGAATGGAGAGGCGGACCGGCTTATGTTGAAAAAGCATCTTCGCGGTATCTGACACGGTTCTCCCCTTCTGAATTTGTTGCTGTGCTGGATGAAATGATGCAGCAGGAACATATTGATTTGATTTTTGACACAGTCTTTACAGCCCCTGTTATGGAAAACGGGATATGCAGGGCCGTTATTGTCGAAGAAAAAGGCGGCCGCAAAGTATATCTGGGCAAAGTATTCATTGACGCAACCGGTGACTGTGACCTGGCATACCGGGCCGGCGGAGATACGGAACTGTTTGACAACTGGTGTTCATACTGGGTTTACAATACGGATCTGGACATGATGCAGAAAGCACTGGAAACAGGACATATCATTGATGCGTTTGATGTTCACCAGTACGGCGACAGTCCGATGCCCGGCAATGACAAAGGAAAGAAAATGATTATCAAAGATGCCAAAGGAGTCACAGAATTCGTGCTGCGCGGAAGAAAATACCTGCTGGATGATCTGCGCAGAATGGGCAAATCCAACACCCACTGCACAACGACAATTCCGGCCATGGCGCAGGTCCGCACAACCCGCAGACTGATCGGTGCCTATACGCTTACAACGGATGATCTGAATACGCACTTCGATGATTCGGTTGGGGCAGTCAGTGACTGGCGTTTCGCAGGTCCGCTGTATGAGATCCCATACCGCTGTCTGTACACACCGCAGCTGAAAAACATTCTTGCTTCCGGCCGATGCATCTCCGCAACCGGTGATACATGGGAAGTCACCCGTGTTATACCGCCGGCCGCACTTACCGGTCAGGCCTGCGGAACTGCTGCAGCAATGATGATTGAGGCATCTGCCGCAGCCGATCAGGTAAATATTAAAGAGCTGCAGGAGAAACTCTCTGCAGCAGGTGTTCTGATACATTTCTGATGATACATTCAGGAGGAGCCCGTGCTTCTCCTTTTTAAAGCTCCATTGCCAGTTTCAGATACGGATCCCCGCAGGCCGGATCCACCGGACTCACCCCGCGGAATTCACTTCTGCCCATCAGCTTGTCCATCACCGCATCACTCACTGCAGGCGTATTGGCATAGGCGTTGATCATCGTTCTGATAAACGGTATATCAAACAGATGATACGGATTGGCCAGGGATATGAACAGCACCGTTTCTCATGAACCATCCATGGTGCATCATTGGTGACACTGAACTTGCCTGTCCAGCTCAGTACATCTTCACACCAGGCGATGTCTTCATCTGACAGATAATAAGGGTTTTCCTTCAGAAATGATGTTACTCTCCGTTTCCAGTTCACAGGGAAATATAATTCCGGCAACCCTGCGTGCCGTATCCAGTACATCTGCGGCCATCCGGCTCAGCTGCAGTCTCTGCTGCATCAGCTCTCTGTCTCCCGTATCAACCGCATGTATGAATGTCTTAAATTCATAGAACAGTCTGCTCTTTTCTTCACGGTATTCAAATGTCTGTGAAGTACCGTGCAGGCTTTCCTTCCGGAAGCTTTCCATGAAGTTCACCGATTCCGAAGTCATCAGTGATCCGGCATCGCCCTGAATCACCGACAGCATCGGTGCTGCACAGTCCTTTGCGCCTACCGCACTGACCTGAAAGTCCGGATAGGTCATAATCAGAATACCGCTGGTATCGATACCCCTGTCCATGTTGGGATAATACCTGACGTCTTCCGGCATGCCGAACATTCCCAAAGCAAAATGAATATTGTACACATTCAGATCCATCAGCGCACCGCCCGCACATGCCGGATCAAAGGCCGGGGCAATGACACCTTCTTTGAATGCATCATAGCGAGATGAATACTGGCTGTAATTCAGTGAAACAATGCGGATCCTGCCGATGTCTTTGAGCTGATCACGCATACTGCGGTATGCGGGCAGATCATGTATGTTCATTGCCTCAAAGAGCATGCGTCCCGATGCCTCCGCTGCCGCTGTCATCTCTTCGAGCTGGCGGCGGTTCACCGCGGCCGGCTTCTCCACAATGACATGCTTCCCTGCCTGCAGAGCCTTTACAGCCCAGGCACAGTGCAGTGTATTCGGAAGTGCAATGTATACCGTATCCGCATCCGAGGCAAGCACATCATCAAAATCCGTGTATGCTTCATCCAGATGATACTGTTTCTGCAGGCGCTCTGTTTTCTCCCGTGAACTGCTGCGTCCGCATATAGTGCACTTTTCCAGCGGCAGCTGTTTGAGGACAGGCAGAACTTCCTGCACGATTTTACCGGTGCCTGTTACTGCTAGTTTCATAATGGTCTCCGTAATTGTCTTATTACAATATAACTGATATCCCGGTATATGACAAAAGAGGCTGTAACAGTTAAGGAATGGTGAAACATTCTGAGGCTGGAAAACAGCCTCTTTTTAGATTCATTCAAAGCGAACATCCAAATGAAGCCAGCCAGAGTGAAAAGATTTCATTTCAATGGCGATATTCAAGAGA
>JAFUCL010000089.1 GCA_017459725.1 Solobacterium sp.
ACTTGATCAAAGCCTACGAGCGTATTCATTCTTATCCGGTTCAACTGCAGTTTATGTTCTAAGTATTGGAAGCGCCGTGTACGGACCCGTACGCACGGTGCTGTGAGAGGACGGGAGCTAATCACTCCCTCCTACTCGATCCGGTTACTTCAGCAGCACTTCACCGTTGGATTCGATGATCTCTTTATATCTGTAGTAGGAATTCTTGATTCTGCGCTCGAGCGTACCGTGGCCGTCGTTGAAGCGGTCTACGTAGACAAAGCCGTAGCGCTTTTTCATTTCACCGGTGCCGGCAGAGACAAGATCGATGGGACCCCACCAGAGATAACCCATGCAGTCGACACCGTCGAGGATGGCTTCGTGGAGCTGTTTCAGATGTTCCTCCAGATAGCGGACACGGAACGGATCGTCGATCTTACCGTTTTCATCAAGGTTCTCATCCAGACCGATGCCGTTTTCCACAATGAACTGCGGCAGATGGTAGCGGTCATGCAGAACATTCATGGTATAGCGCAGACCCTTCGGATCAACCGGCCAGCTCCAGGGCTTCGGACTGCATTCCTTCAGATACGGATTGGTTTTGCCGCGGATACCGCCGGTATTGGCAAGCATTGCAGAGTCGACTGAATATACAGCGGAACGGTAATAGCTGTAGGAAATGAAATCAATTGTGTTCTCTTTGATAAGCTTAAGACCTTCATCATCCATGACCGGTTTCAGATCGGGATTCTCATCCCAGATTCTGTGTACATAACCCGGGATCTCACCGAAAACCATCGGATCACACATATAGAAGACAGCCATTCTCTGTGTATTCAGGGCACCGAGCACATTGTCGGGGTTGCAGTCATCCGGATATGTCGCTGTGCCGGAAGCGGTCATCATGTTGCCGATCTTTGCCTCAAGATCAATCTCATGGCAGAGTTTCACGGTTTCCGCATTTGCCACAAGAATGTTGTAGTATCCCTGCCAGATCTGCTTCTGTGTAATGGAGCCGATCGGATCGGTTTTGTCAGCCGGATCATCAATGTTCAGCATACCTGCAGCCACAAACGGATTCCGCAGCATTGCATTCACTTCATTGAAGGTGAGCCAGTACTTTACCTTGCCCTTGTAGCGGTTGAATACAGCGGTTACGTAATTGTGCCAGAAGCCGATCATTTTCGGATTGGACCATCCGCCGTATTCGGTCAGAAGATGCAGGGGTGTTTCATAATGGCTGAGAGTAATGACCGGGGTCATGCCGAGTCTGTTCATCTCATCAAAGAGATTGTCATAGAACTGCAGACCCTTTTCATTCGGTTCTTCTTCATCGCCGTTGGGGAAGATTCTGCCCCAGGCAATGGATGTACGGAAGCAGTTGAAGCCCATACCTGCCATTAAGGCAAGGTCTTCCTTGTATCTGTGATAGAAGTCGATTGCTTCATGGCTGAGATAAACTTTTTCGGGATCGAGACACATTTCCCATTTGTTGGTTTCATCGTTCCATTTCAGACCCGGTTTTCTTGAACCGATACCGACCATAATGTCTGTTACGTTGGGCTGTTTGCCGTCCTCCAGCCAGGCACCTTCCAGCTGATTGGCTGCTACTGCACCGCCCCAGAGAAACTCTTTCGGAAAGCTCATAGTATGATATATCCATCCTTTCGTCATGAACATTGTATCGGAATATCCGTATATGAAAAACGGGAAGCGTAAAACTTCCCGTTTACTTGATATCAAATTCGGGCGGTACGTCAATTTCTTCACCGACGTATCTGCCGTTTTTCTTCCGCTGCTTCACACATTCTGTCAGAAGATACTCGATCTGCCCGTTTACGGATCGGAAGTCATCTTCAGCCCACTGCGCGATGGCATTGTAGAGTTTCGGTGAAAGACGGAGGGGAACCTGCTTCTTTTCTTCAGCCATCAATACAGACTGCCGCTGTTGACAACGGGCTGGGCATCATGATTGCCGCAGAGTACAACCAGAAGATTGGATACCATCGCTGCTTTGCGTTCGTCATCCAGATCCACGGTCTTGTTTTCCTGCAGACGGTCAAGCGCCATTTCCACCATACCGACAGCACCGTCCACAATCATCTTTCTGGCATCAATGATTGCGCTGGCCTGCTGTCTCTGCAGCATAACCGCGGCGATTTCCGGTGCGTAGGCAAGATATGTAATGCGTGCTTCGATGATCTCGATGCCGGCATTGTCCACACGCTTCTGGATTTCTTCCTTGATGCGGTCAGCTACGACTGTGCTGGATCCGCGCAGACTGCCGTCATCCGGATTGCCGTCACCGGTCGTATCAATGTTGGGAGCTACGTCATACGGATACAGACGCACGATATCACGCAGGGCGGTATCACACATCAGGGAAAGATACTCTTTGTAGTTATCCACATTGAAGACTGCCTTGGCTGTATCGGTAACACGCCAGGTAACCGCAATGCCGATTTCAACCGGATTGCCGAGTACATCGTTGATCTTCTGCCGGGCATTGTTCAGTGTCATGACCTTCAGGGAGATCTTCTTTGAAGGAACGGAAATCTCGGTGCTCTGTCCGGTGCGCAGCAGCTGCAGACCTTCGCTCTTTACATCACCGCTCTGGGAAAGCTTGGTGGAAGCTGCCGGGTTGACTGCCTGCACAAAGGGATTCACAAAGTAGAAGCCTTCACCTTTGAGAGAGCCGATGTATTTGCCGAAGAGAGTAAGCACAAGGGCTTCCTGCGGTTTCAGAATCTTCAGGCCGAGAAAAGGAAACCAGCCGATGCACATCCAGATCAGGGATATGATCAGGGTAGGGATTGTACCGGAAGATATGCTCATGATGAACAGAACCACCGCAAGAAGATAGAGGATGACGAACAGAATAAGCATCATCATGCCGTTGCTCTTTTTGTTCAGAATTACTTCATTCATTTCAGATACCTCCTGTATGTATCTGATATCATAATGATATCAAAATTATAGTTTGTCAACACCTGTCCATACGGGTGCTGGCAGAGCAAGTGTATATGCAGTAGTATGATACTGAACAGAAAGAGCGATAACATGATCATACAGAGAAATATGTATTATCCGCCGGCCGGTGCAGACAGACGCCTGCATATCTGGTTACCAGACAACTATTACGATACCGATGAGCGTTATCCCGTCATGTATTTCTTTGACGGGCACAATCTGTTTTATGACAGCGATGCGACTTACGGTAAAAGCTGGGGTCTGCGGGAATTCATGGATCACTGGGACAAACCGGTCATGATTGTCGGTATGGAATGCTCACACGAAGGAAATGAGCGTCTTTCGGAATACTGTCCGTATTACAAACGGATGCACGGTGAAGAAATACACGGCATCGGCGATGATACCATGCAGTGGATCATCCATGACATCAAACCGATGATTGACCGTGAATACAGAACCTACGGACACCGGGAAGCGACCGGGATCGGCGGTTCCTCCATGGGCGGACTGATGAGCATCTTCGCAGTGATCAAGTACAACAATGTATTCTCGAAAGCCGCATGCCTTTCCACCGGTATCTTCTACAACATTGCAGACCTGCGCAAAAACCTCGCCGACGGTCCGCTGAACCCGGATACCAGAATCTATCTGTCCTGGGGAGAATTCGAAGCAGGCAGAGCACCGCACAACGGCAATCCGGAATTTGATACAAGGGAAGCCCGCAGTGTGCGCAAGTTTGAACGCGAGCTGCAGGCACATAATGCGATGACATATCTGTACTTCCAGCGTGAAGGCAGACACTGTGAAGCAGACTGGGAGAAACAGAATCCCGTATATATGAACTGGCTCTGGAAGCAGTGAAAGGAGAAGCCATGAAAAAGACAGCACTCATTGTTCTGCCGTTGTTTATCCTGTGGGGATGCAGGGGATCAGCCGCACCGGCAAAGACATCCGAACCCGTTCCGACACCTGCCCCAACTCCGGCAGTTACACCGGCAGCCGTGCAGACAGCCACACCGGCACCCACCGCGGAACCTGCCGCAGACGTTTACAGTGACAGCCGTGTTTTGCGGGTAATGAAGGAAGTTCCCGAACTGAAGGGGATCATCAATGCAGGACAGGGAGAAATGCTGATTGCGGACGGTACATATGAAGTTGAAGGCATGACCTGCAGCTATATAGGACTGGGTACGGATACAGCCGAAGAACCGGTGCGTATCTTTGCCGTGCCGGAGGATCTCTCGGTTGTCTATGAGTATCATGCCGGCAGGGATGCCTGGTACCGGCAGTACAGCTGGAAGGTATACTACGATGATCCGGAAGATCTCAGGACATACAGCCGGACACATTCCGGTGCAGGCGCAGTTGCATATATCGGTTCATATACCGGAGATGATCTGCCGGGCTTTGCGGCTGCTTCGGATATGGGTGAGGCGCTGACTTTCCTCGGGGATATTCCGCAGGAACAGACCGTTGTCAGTTCCGGGTCGGATGTATTCCTGTTTGTGCCGGAGGATACATCAATGGGTGTTGAAGTCCTGCAGACGGAAGGAACCCAGAAGCAGATCAAGTATTACAGTGAATCCGGACTGCCGGTGCTGATTACGGCGGATGAAAACACGGAAATCGGTTTATATAACGGTGAGGCAAGAGAATGCTCATTCACGCTTGCCGTAACAGAGGATGACTTCAAGCAGCCCAGTACCGGAAAGACTTTGATCAACGTCAGTTATCTGGCCCACCAGGAACCGGGACCGTTCCAGCTGGATGCGATTCTTGCCCAGCCCGATATGAAGGAACCTCTGCAGAACGGTATTGAACCGGCCAATGATCTGATTCATCATGAAGTGATCAATTATTATGAGTGCTGGGTGGTTCCGTTCGGAAAGGATCAGGGCGGACATATTACACCGGAGAAGTGGTTTGCGCTGTCCATGGACGGCGAACATGTCTTTGCGTATGATGTTGCGAATGATGTATGGAATGAAAGGTGAGAACAGGTATAACAGAGGATCTGCGGAAAATCTGAAGCACGGCGGGGATTGCTTCGTTTAATATACATATGAAAGACCGCACTGCATTGTGCTGGATTCGGCGTATTCATCCATGGGCAGGATGATTGCGGCCAGGCATGCACTGCCGTTCCGTATTTCCGGTGATGATATCATTTGGATACTGACACTTGGTGCGGTGAATACGGGGTTTGGCTGCTGGATGTATTTTTCATCTCTGTCGGGTATTCCGGTGCAGACAGCCGCTCTGCTCGGGTATCTGGAGCTGTACTGATCATAGCCGGCACACTGTATGGTGAGCTTGCCGGTCACAATAGAAAAGAGGATATGAACCTATGAAGATGCTGCATGTAACGATTACAACGGCTGTATTTGAAAAGGAACTGGAGTTTTATGAGAGTATTGTCGGTCTGACAGTCCGCCGTGATCTGCGGCCGGGCAGAAACATGGTGTTTCTATCAGACAATGCAGGTGATACCGAAATAGAGATCATCGGAAATACGGAATCCGGTAATGTGACGGCGAAGAATCTGTCCGTCGGATTCAGCACAAAGAACCTTGAAGAACTGCGCCGTGAGCTGATGGAGAAGGGATATGCAGCGACACCCGTCATCAATCCGAATCCGCATACAAGATTCTTCTTTGTAAAGGATCCGGCCGGTATGACCGTACAGTTTATGCAGGAGAATGCTGAATGACAATCAGTGTTTATGAGCAGTACTTTGCGGCGGAAGGGGAAATGAACGGCATTGCCAGAAACGGCGTGCTGGTGCGGCTGTGCAGTGATTCCGCAGACGGCGAAATCGCATACGAGATACAGGCTGCTTTCTTTCCGCATACGTCGGAAGAGGATTACGGGATTACCTATGATGCATACTTCAGCCGGGAGATCTACCGTGCAAAAGGCAGAAGATCCCGGAAAAGAGAAGCCGGGTTCATGGATATACTGCACGAGGAAGCAGACCGGATGACGGCAGAGAGCGGACTGAAAATACTTTGGGATAAACCGCTGCGGGAAGCGAGGATCGGCTGAACAGTATGATTCTTAAGTATTTTCTGTTTCTGACCGAACTGGTCGGTACCATAGCTTTCAGTGTATCCGGTGTACTGACAGCGAAGCGGCAGAAGCTTGATCTTTTCGGTGCGCTTGTACTGGGCATGGTGACGGCTACCGGGGGCGGTGTGCTCAGGGATATCCTGATGGGACATACACCGCCGGTTATGTTTCAGAGACCGGTCTATGCGGCTCTTGCCCTGGTTACGGCTCTGGCAGCGTTTCATATTGAGAAGAAATCACGTCTGCTGGAGGATTCACGGAAGGCTGTCTATCTGCTGAATGCGGCGGATACAATCGGTCTGGCGGTGTTTGCGGTATCCGGTACGGAAACCGTTATTGCGGCAGCCCAGGAAGACAACATGTTTCTGGCTGTGTTTGTCGGTGTGATTACGGCAGTCGGCGGCGGTATTCTGCGGGATATACTGGCCGGACGTATTCCGGTTGTTATGCGCAGACGGGTGTATGCAGTTGCGGCTCTGATCGGTGCAGTATTGTATTATCTGCTGCGGCAGACATTCGGCATACAGCTGTTCATTGCGGAAGTAATCAGTATTGCAGTAATCATGCTGATCCGTTTCCTGGCCATACACTATCTGTGGAATCTCCCCGGTTTTGAGGAAAACAGTCATGACAAACAAACGGCAGGCAATCAATAAGGTTCCCGGCGAAAAAGCGTTGTATTCCCGGGAAATGGAAACAGGACAGTTTCCTGCCAAGTGCGGGGTGATGTACGGGAATCAGCCGTTTATCAGACACTGCCACAAGGAAGCAGAGATCCTGTATATACGCAGAGGAAACCTGCATGTCCGGATGGACGGTGAGGAATACACGGTGAAGCAGGATGAGTTTCTCGTTGTGCCGCCGTTTGTATCCCACAGCATAGAATCCGCTTCGGATGACTGTATCCGGGAAGTGATTCTCATCGAACCGTCTGTAATGGGAATGCCGGAAAGCGGAGAGGATGAGAGTATTCTTTCGGCAGCGGATATCCTGCACAGCCGCAGCGGATACAGTGCTCTGTGGGAACAGAAGGCTTCCGAACGGTGCATTGCTCTTCTGCAGGAATTTATACGGGAGTATCAGGAAAAGAAACCGGGCTGGCAGCTTGCTTTAAGAGCATCGGCAGCCGGGATTCTGCTTGTATTGTTAAGAGATGCTCCGGCAGCGGAAAGACGCAGATCAACCGGTATGGAGAAACTGCAGGAGATTCTGGAATACATTGCCGAACACTATACAGGGGCCATCCGTCTCGAGGACTGTGCAGCAGCTGCAGGCTTCAACGCAACGTATTTCTCCAGATACTTCAGCCAGGCAATGGGCACGCCGTTTCAGGAGTATGTCAAACAGCTGCGCATTGATAAAGCAAAGTGGCTTCTGCGCACCAGCCGGATGCCGGTCAGTGAAGTTGCATACTGCTGCGGATACAACGATGTACGCACGCTGAACAGACTGTTCCGGCAGGTGACAGGCATGGCGCCGCTGGCTTTCAGACGCATGAGTGCGGAGAACAGGGTGTAAAGATATATGTATAAAAACTGAAGCACGGACGTGGTAAGTCCGTGTTTTATTACGGTATATTGACACTGCAGAAACAACAGGGAGGAATAATAATATGCTGAAAGTTGGTCTGATTCTTTATTCTGTGCGTGACGAAATGGCAAAAGATCCGATCGGTACGGTTGAGAAAGTCGGACAGCTCGGATACAAGTACATTGAGACCTGCAATCATAATGCCATCAAGGATCCCGGCTGCGGTTTCGGCGTACCGGCGGAAGAGCTGAAGAACACCTTTGACCGTTTCGGCTCCAAAGTCATCAGCACACATATTTTCCCGCTGGAAAAAGCTGATCTTGCCGAAGTCGTTAAATACAATCACACGGTGGGCAACACCATTCTCGTTAATCCGATGGGGAATTTCAGCACCTATGACGATCTGATGGAACAGTGTGAAACCTTCAACAGAATCGGCAAATACCTGCATGAAGAAGGCATGACATTCCTGTATCACAATCACCAGTTTGAATACCGCACGATCAACGGCAAGATGATCATGGATTATCTGTACGAGAATACGGATCCTGACTATATGTCATTTGAACTGGATACCTTCTGGACCATGCGCGCAGCCCTGGATCCGGTGGAAATCCTGAAGAAGTTCGGCAAGCGTGTAAAACTTGTTCACCAGAAGGACTTCCCGTGGGATTCCCTGGAAGAGATTAACCTGATCGGTCTGACACCGGAAGACAGAGAACTGAAACCGGGTGAGATTGTCGGTATGAACGGCAACAGCAGCTATGCAAGAAACGGCGGCAGGCATGTGACCGGTGATGCGGCTGAAGAGGAATTCAGAAGAATCCGCAAAACATCGTTCACGGAAATCGGAACAGGCATCATGCCGATCCAGAAGATCATTGACACAGCCAACGAATACACGGATGCGGAGTATATCATCCTGGAACAGGACTATACAAGAATGCCGACGCAGATCGACAGTATTGTCCGCAGTATGGAAGGCTTCAAACAGTTCTCCGGAATCTCCTGGGACTAAGCACATCAGAAAGAGGCTGTAACAGTTGAAAAGCTGTTATAGCCTCTTTTGAATTGGTAAAATGGAGATATGAAAAGTGCTAATCAAGTACTAGCCCTACCTGATCAGCGAACATATTATAATGCTGTTCAGCTGGTTATGCCAATCG
>JAFUCL010000090.1 GCA_017459725.1 Solobacterium sp.
TGACCACAATGATGGAACAGATTCCTTTCAGATGTAATGAAATCACCCGTATTCCATTACCTGTCAATCTGTTTACTGCGTATGGAGAATATCATTATGGCATTTTCTCATTTATCAACTAATTCTTTGAAAAGAGCGATGCCTATAAAGAAAAAGATCTTGCGATCTTTTCTCAGTGATGATTCTTTCTGTACAGATAGCGGATCAGGAATACGGTCAGGACCACCAGCAGAATAACCGCAATGATCGTTACCGGACTGAGTCCTCCTGCGGGTGCAGGTCCGGGAGCAATGTCCGCGAGTACCAGACCGGCAGCACTTACCAGATTGTGTTCGAGCATATTATTCCTCCTGTAAATGACAGCAGATTCAGAATGAACGAAAGCAACGCCGGACTGATCTCTGCCTCTATATACTTACGATAATACAACCATTCCGCAATTACCGCAAAAGGTTCAAGCAGGATCATCGTCAGCAGCAGTCCTCCCTGCTCTCCCAGATACCCGCTCAGCAGCAGATTGCCGGCCACCACCAGGGGATTGGTTACGCAGTTGACCAAGGCTACAAGCCGCAGGTCGGCAGGTTTCCTTACCTTCAGAGCAAGCGCTCCAACAAGTTCGATCAGGATCGTCAGCACAAGCGGAACACCGAATACCACCACAAGATTGCGCATGTCTATTCCTCCCGCAGAACAACTGCCAGCATTGCCATTGACAGCAGCGATGCAATAATACCCATCAGTGATGAATCAACCGCAGACAGCGCCGGAATGCATGCCAGCAGATAACCTATAAAAAGAGCAAACGTCAGGATACCGAAGGCAAAGCCGGGCATGGAAGGCATTCTGCGCTTCAGCCCGTACAGCGTCATCGGCATGGACATATTGAATAAGAACAGACCGAGCAAACCCGCAGCTGCCGCAGATGATTCATAGAAGCATTCCGCCGCCAGCAATAATGACAGCACAGCCGCTCTGCGCATGTTCAGCTTTGCGGCAAGGAAACCGCCCGCAGCTTTTCCGCCGGCAGCCGCCACCGCGCTCAGCATGATCATGAGCACACCGCTCTTCCAGCTGAATTTCATGGCCAGTCCGGCCATTGAACGTATCACGACTACCAGTGAGAGAATAAGTGCACCCGGAAGTACGGATTTATCAGGAAGCTTCATTTCCTGTCTTTCCGCAGCCTCTTTGGTTCTGAAGAGAAGCACGCAGAGAAGCGCACTGACAACCGTTACAGCCAGCACATACATACGCTCTGCCTGCATCTGTCCGAGCAGCGTACCTGCCGCCAGACCGATGGCACCGGGTGCCACAAACACACCAAGCGCCCTTCCTTTAAAGCCGCAGTGGTCATCCTGGCGGATGGTCAGTACACCGCCGCCGACATGGAACAGGGCATTGCCAAGACCCAGGACAAGCGGTCCCGCAAACACGCCGGCTACAGTCAGAACAACACCTGCTGCTACGGCAATACGGCCGGGCAGATCAGGTTTCTCATTCTGTGACGTCATGGCATCGATCAGCACACCGAACGGCATCTGCAGCGCAAATGCGCAGAAGTTATACAGCAGAAAATCCGGCATTGAAACACGGCCTGCCGCAGCCCCGGCATATAACGCCGCACCGCACAGAAAATCCACTGCCATATGCAGCACCGATAATAGAGCAGTAACCTGTATGCCGTTTTTTCTGTCTGTCATATTCCGAATACTCTTTCAAGCAATTCCTGATAACTGTTCACTTCGATATCCGCTTCCGATGTATCCTGCACCACTTCCGAAGCCTTCAGCCCTGCCGTAAACAAACCCGCAGCTGCCGCAGACGCAATTCCCTTCGGCGCATCCTCTACAACAAGAATCTCCTGTTTTTCAAGATTCATCAGGCTGACTGCCTTGTTGTAGATTTCCGGATCCGGTTTGGAATGCGTGATCATATCCCCTGTTACGATAACCTGAAAATAATCCGTGATCCCGAATAAGTCTGTTTTATGCAGCACATATGTACGGTCGGAGGAAGAGGCAATACCCATGCGGATTCCTCTTTTTTTCATCTCTGCAAGAAACGGCAGAAGACCCGGCATCGGCGCAAGATTCTCATCGCTGAAATACGGTTCCAGAGCCTGTTTTTCGCGTTTTACAAAAGACTCCGGATCCTCATCCAGATGACAGCGTTCAATCACTGCTTTGGCAAAGAAATCCATGGTTGTGCCGTTGTATTCGTCGATGATTGTCTGGCAGTCCTCTATGCCGTAACCCTTCAGAAGATCAACCTGTCCTGCCGCAAACAGCGGTTCACTGTCCAGCAGAACACCGTCGCAGTCAAATATCACACCTTTGATCATAAGCAAAACTCCTGTTCTGATTATACACTGCCGGTATGAAGAAAGGGACCCGCAGGTCCCATTAATAATTACTTTCCGATTGTACGTGCGTAAACTTCGTATTCCGCAACACCGGCAGAGATGAAGCTGCCCGGCAGATCGTTTGCGTCGATTTCGAAGGCCTGGGAGCTTCCGCTCGGCAGGCTTGTGATCATTGTCTCAGAGACACCGATGACATTGCCGGCCGGGTCTGTGAAGACTGCCTGTACGGCAATATCCGTACCGGTCTTGCCGGAAGCGTTGGTCAGTGTGCCCGTGATCAGCGGATACCCGATAGCATCCAGACCGAAGTTTGTCTCAGAAACGGAGTACTTCGTATATGCCTCGCACGGCAGCAGATTGACCTGCAGATCTGCACTCAGTGTATCGCTGTTGATAATCGTATCGGCAATGGCAGAACCGGCAGCGTTGAAGAGATATCCGGTTTCACCCGGTTCCAGAACAGCCGGAGCCATGCGCAGCGATGTATCCGTGAATACCGTATTGCCGGCATTGTCGTTCAGCACCAGCGTACTGCCCGTGCCCAGTGCAATTGCCGTGCTGCCTGTATTGGTAATCGGAATGATTGCATCGTAAACGGTTGATCCGCCGTATGCATAATAGCCGAGGTTCGGATTGCCGAGGGAATACTCTGCTTTGGCAGGTTCCGGCGTCGGCGTAGGTGCTGCTGTTTCTGTCGCAGGCGTCGGTGTTGCTTTAGGTGTGTTGTGGCTGAACATCTCGGTTCCCTTGAACAGCGTCAGGAATACAAACGAGAAGACACCCAGTGCTACCGCGGCAACGGAGAACGGTCTGTTCAGTTTATTCAGAAGCCCGCATACACCGCAGACTGCCGCAAGCAGTCCCGGCAGCAGCAGTAATTTGCTGGCAGGCAGGAAAATGCTGATCAGTGCAAGAATACCGAATGCCAGACCAACCAGCGGCAGGAACGGATTCTGCCAGATGGGCTTGGACGGTGTTTCCGTTTTCTTTACCGTTGGTTCTGGTTTCTTCACCGGTTCGGGTTTCTTTGCCGGTTCGGCTTCGGCAGCTTTTTTACTGCGGCGGGAAGGAACTTCCTGTGCAGGTTCTTCATGCACCGGCGGGAATGTATGTGTCTCCTCCGCAGGTTCATTCACACGGACAAATTCAACGTTGTCCTTCAGTTCAATGAATATATTGCCGTCACTGTCATGCGTGAAGGCAACTTCCTGACCGGGAACGGGATCCCAGTCAAAACAGTCAATACTGTATATCTTTGTTTTACCGCTGTTCAGACGGACTGTTATGAATTCGCTGTCTGCAGATACGATCTTTGCCATCGGAAAACAACCTCCTGTACTTCAGATAATACGAAATCAATTATATCAGACAATGATATACCGACCAAACACAAATCAAGCCCGCTGTTCCTTCCGGTACTGCAGGTAGAGAATCAGCAGTCCGCATACAGCCAGGAATGCCGCAAAGCCGCAGAACATTTTTTCGTAACCGAATGATTTGACAAAGAAGCTTCCGGCCATCGGGGCAAGAGCGTTGCCGATATTCTGACCAATCTGGATTGTGGAAGTGGCTACACCTGCTCTGCTCTTATCCAGTTTCTTGATGACAGAGGCCTGCAGGGAAGGAACACCGGCACCCTGACCAAGTGCCTTGAAGACACTGGCAACCAGCATTGCACTGAGGGAATAACCGATACCGACAAGGACCATTCCCAAGGCCGCAAACAGAACGGCCGGAACCAGGATGAAGTAAGCTCCCTTTTTATCCAGCAGTCTTCCCGTAAACGGACGCAGCACAACCATGCAGACGGAATACAGGGTGAAGAAGAGCGCAATATTCGGGATGGCACGTTCTTCAGCAATGATGGCGAGGTATGTGGTGATCATGCCGTTGCCGGAGGAGAACAGCGCTGCCAGCAGCATAAATCCGATGAATTCAACAGCGACAAGATTCTCGAGCTTGATGCTCTTGGAAGCTGCCGGTTTCTTTTCAGGCTCCTTGTACGGAAGCAGTGTAATGACAACAAAGCAGAAGAAAGCGGAAAGACCTGCGCAGAAGAACGTTGCCGGATATCCGGAGATTTCCACAAGCTTCAGACCGATGGCCGGACCGACTGCCTGGGCAAGAATATTGGCAAGAGCTGCATAACCGAGACCTTCACCGATTCTGCTCTCGGGAATAAATGATGTTGAGAAAGCAATGGATGTAACACCATTGATGGAGAAGAAGACACCGACCAGCAGTCTCAGTGCAATCAGCATCGGTATATTCTTTACAAACGCATGCATGATCAGCACAATGCCGTAGCAGATTGAGGAAATCTGCAGGATGCGCTTGCGGCTGACGCGGTCGGAGAGCAGTCCGGCAAACGGACAGACAAACAGCGACATCAGTGACATCAGACCTGCAATTGTCGAAGCAAGTGTAATATCCGGATTCAGGGTCAGGGAGAATTTAGCGACCAGCGGATAAGTCATCTGCCCTGCGGCACCCGAAAACAGCGTCAGAAGAATGACCAGCAGAAAACGTCCGGTCCAGATTGTATCCTTTTTATTCTCAGGCATAAAAAATCCCTCTCTTTTCCTGCAGTGTACCGCACCGTGTAAATGCATGCAATCTGTCTTTCCGCTCTCGTTTATAAGAATCCTGCATAGTTAGAAAAAAGAACCGGATATCCGGTTCAGAACTTCTTCATTTTCACTCCGCAGTGCGGACAGAACGGTTTTTCAAAGCTTGCCGTATACCCGCATTCCGAGCAATGGCAGACCGGCAGATATATGATTCCGGAGACAGAGGAAGGATCTTCCCTTGTCTCATGGATCCAGTGCGGTATCCCGTTGCGGATTGCGTCCAGCACCGATTCATTCCTGCCGATCCGTATGCCTTTCTTTCTGACTGTATCGTTATTGCCCATAGATATTCCCTTTATTCCATACCGAGCAGTTTCTTCTTTCCTGCCGTGAATTCCTCTTCCGTGATAATGCCTTCATCCAGCAGCTCCTTCAGTCTGCGGATCTCTTCAGCCGGTGAAATCTGCATCTGCGGTGCCCGGCGGGAAGCTTCATCAAGCGCCTTGTTCATGTCCTTGGCGGCATTCTGTGCAAACCTTGCATCGAAGAGCACCGGTCTGTATTCTTCATGCGTTTTTGTTTCAATCACAGGCTGGGCGCCGAAAACAAAATTGCGCTTCTTCACCGTTACCTGCTTCACCGAAGAAAGCGGAATCTCCTGGCGGACGGACAGCACACCGAGGTTTCCGCCCAGCAGGATCCTGCGTTCCGTGATCAATACCGCCGAGCCGTTCTCTGAAACCACCGACTCCTTTTCATCCACGATACTCATTGCCGCGCAGCAGAACAGCACTTCTTCACCGCTGTGCAGACTCTCCGCAAACGGCCTGAAATACTCCTCCGTTACAGGTACTTTACCGTTGTATTTTGATGCATATTCCAGCATTTCCTTTTCAGTGCGCATATACTGCCTTTCTAGAGCGTTCCGGTATAATCATATACCATTTCAATGCCCGGTCTTGATGTCAGCCTGTATGTGCCGTTTACTTCCTGCATGACATCTGCGGTAAACCGGCGGCCGGTGCGGAATCCGCATTTCGACAGCAGTCTGAGGGCAGCGGTATTATCATGGCAGACATATGCCGTAATACGCCGGCACCACCTGGTGTTTCCGGCTTCCTGCATGAGCTGCTTCAGAGCGCTTTCCCCGGCTCCCTGTTTACATTTATCCCTTCGGATAACGATATCAAGCTCGGCAGCCCCTGAATCACTTTTTGTCAGCTCAATTTTACCGATGACACGCTCATCAGCGGTGATTGCCCGGCACAGAAACGCCCTGCCCTGATTGTCTCCGGAATAGATTGCCTTGAGATAACTGACCGTTTTATCCTCCGGCAGCGGCACCGGAAGCTGCACAAAACAGCAGCTCTGATCAACCTACGCATAGAGTTCCTGCATTGCACTCATGCCGTCCTTCGGCCATTGTTCCAGTCTGACTTCCATCCTGACATGCCTCTACTTTCATCTATGAACTAATCTTACCAAAAGAATCACCCGGACACACTGCAATAAAACATTTAGAGAATTTTCTAAATAGGTATTGATATCGGCATCTGTCTGTTCTAGTATGTATTTAGATAAATATCTAAATTGGAGGAGTTATGCTGAAAGACAGAAAAATCACCACTTACATTCTTCTCTCGTACGGAATCACATGGCTTCTCTGGGGCATCAGTATTGCCCTGAAGAATCCGGTGCTGCTGATTTCATCCACAACACTGGCTATGTGGATTCCCGCCCTGTCCGTACTGCTGACCTTCATGATCAACAAGGAGCCTTTCCCGCTGCGTGAAGAGCTGAAGTTCAGGGGAAAACCCGTATACTGGCTCATTGCCTGGCTGCTGCCGGCTGTATTTGCCATCGCAGGAATGCTTGTGTATTATCTGGTCTTCAGGGATGAGTTCAGTCTGCAGAATTCGATTGCGGCACAGGTTCCCGAAGGATCCGGCCTGTCTCCGATGATGGTTGTGCTGATTCAGCTTGGGCAGGCAGTGACATTCGCTCCTGCCGTAAACGCCCTGCTTGCCATCGGTGAAGAAATCGGCTGGCGCGGTTTCCTGTATCCTGCCCTGAAAGAAAGAGGCGGTGTTCTGAAGGCACATCTGCTTACCGCCCTGTTCTGGGCCGTCTGGCACACCCCGCTCAACATGACCGGATATAACTACGGCACTGCCTATCCCGGCTTTCCGTTTACAGGAGTTCTTGCCATGTTTGTATTCTGCTTCAGCATCGGCATCTTCCTCAGTTATCTGTACGAAAAGACCGGCAGTATCTGGCTTCCGGCAGTCATGCACGGCGCCATCAACGCTGTAGGTGCGCTCGGCACCGTTGTACAGTCAACCGCATATGTGAACGGTGTGCATACGATCTTCGGTCCTTCACTGAACGGTATGCTCGCAGGCCTGCCGATGCTCATCTGTGCTTTGCTTCTGCTCAGAAAAGAGATGAAAGCATGAGTTTTGCGGAGACTTTTAAAGCATTATCTGATCCTGTCAGAAGAGAAATCCTGACATTGCTGCGGGAGGGCCGTATGTCAGCCGGAGAAATCGGCTCCCACTTTGATATGACCGGCGCAACGATTTCCTACCACCTGAGTATTCTCAAGAAAGCGGAGCTGGTCTTCGAGACCAGGGAAAAGAACTACATCTATTACGATCTGAACACTTCCGTTATTGAAGAGGTTATGCTGTGGCTCAGCAGTCTGAAAGAGGTAAACGAAAATGAATCAGAACATTAAGCGCACCATCGTGATCACAAGTGTGATTACACTGCTTCCGATGCTGATCGGTATGTTTCTCTGGAACAGGCTTCCGGAGCAGATTCCGACACATTTCGGTCTGGACGGGCAGCCTGACAGCTGGAGCGACCGCACCTTTGCTGTATTCTTCCTTCCCTGCATTCCGGCTGTCATACACATTCTGTGCATCCTGGTCACAAGCATCGACCCGAAAGGAAAGAACATCAGCCCGAGAGTATACAACGCAATTCTGTGGATCAACCCGGTGATTTCCCTGTTTGTTTCTTCAACGATGTACTCTTATGCCCTGGGATATGTTTCCAGTGTCAACACCATCATATGCACGCTTTCCGGTATCCTGTTCATTGTCATCGGCAATTACCTTCCGAAGTGCAGACAGAACTACACGGTCGGCATCAGGCTGCCATGGACACTGGCGGATGAAGACAACTGGAACCGCACCCACCGTCTTGCCGGACCGCTGTGGATGGCCGGCGGTCTGGTTATCCTGCTGGCCGGAATCTTCGGTATCTCACCGGGTGTTGTCACCGTAGCTGTTCTGGCGGTCATGGTACTGGTTCCAAGCATATACTCATACATGCTGTACAGACAGAAACAGAACTGAATCGAGTAGGAGGGAGTGATTAGCTCCCGTCCTCTCACAGCACCGTGCGTACGGGTCCGTACACGGCGCTTCCAATACTTAGAACATAAACTGCAGTTGAACCGGATAAGAATGAATACGCTCGTAGGCTTTGATCAA
>JAFUCL010000011.1 GCA_017459725.1 Solobacterium sp.
GGATCGACCGGGACTGATCGATCCTTTGAACTACTATCTGAGTAATTCGTGCTGACAATACAGATGTAGCGCCGTATACGAGATCCGTACGTACGGTGCAACGGGAGGGGCGGGACTAATAATCCCCCTCTACCCTATTTAGTGACGGAAGGAACCGCCGGAATGTGAGAATCCCGAACTGTTGATGGTTGTGCCGTGGCTGACACCTCCGCCTCCGCCGCCGCTGTTCGTGTTGCGGACAATCGGGGTGCGCACAACCGTGCGGTTGATGAAGTGTTCATTGGCACGGCGGATACGCAGACCGTCATCAGGAATATAGTTGTGAGCAGTACGTTTGACAAACTTGGTCTTGTTTCTGGACTTCAGACCGAGACAGGTCAGCAGGGAAATCACGGGCGGGACACCGAAGGTGATGCCGCGGTTGAATGCTCTGCGCTGTCTGTCCTGTTCCTCCACCTGCATCAGGTACTGGGGGTTGTCCACAGGGGTGCCGCCTTCAGCTTCGGAAAGCATGTAATCAGCCTGGTTGATGAATACGTTGAATGCTTCATACCAGTCTTCATCACTCAGGCGGTAGACAACGCTTTCTTCAATTTGTCCTTTCGCGTAATCGGTGAAGGCGGTATTGGCAGTATCTCCGTATGCGCAGATATCGTAGTAGCCTTCATCCATTGCAATAATCAGCATAACCCCGGTATTCTGGGAACCGTATCCGAGTCCCTGATTGATGAAAATTTTCTCGGCGCAGTCATAGATGTCGGAACCGCCAACCTCCTCGTAGTTCTGAATGATGCGGACATAGACACCGCACTGGTGCTTTTCCGATACCGAACGGGCCAGTTCACTGAGTTCACGGATTTCGGAGTCGGTCAGGGTATTCGTTGAATCTGCCACATATGCCGGTTCTGCCCATATCTTTGCGGGCATGAACAGCAGGAAGGTAAATACAGCAATCAGGAATACTTTCAGTTTCTTCATTCTGCCCACCTCCTACCTTGTCATCAGCAGCAACCCAAACACTGCCATAAGCGCTAATGTGATTCCGGCAAAGTACAGGAAGAACTTCATGTAATCCACCGGCAGATCATCACCGATCATTTTGCCGGTCTGGCCGTTCATCGCGAACATGTAATTGTTGCTGTTCCATTTCGTGGTAAGAATCCAGATCGGGAAGAATGCGTAACTGATATGATCCTGACGCAGATTCAGATTGCGCAGCTCCGGCACAACGGAAGCGTAGCCGGATACAGTGGCGTCAATGGCGCTTTCCGCACTGTTGCGCATACGCACCTCTACACGCTGTGAATCTTCCTCTGCGGTTACATCGTATTTATCGGCCAGATAACCGGGCAGATACGACATATCAAACGGCATCATGTCATTGTATTTGAACGGCTCCAGGGAATCCATGAAGTCATCGGGCATTTTACTGGACGCATCTGCCGGTACATGACGGAAGGCCACGGTTCCCTGCCGGACAATCTGGTAATGATCTGTCTCGGTAACCTGCTCGTCTCCGGAACGGTAGGTATGCACGCGGGTTCCGTGATAGGTCATATGCGCACCCACGGTGCCGTCATACAGCCAGAAGGGCACATAGACACCTTTGATTTCCTGGATATGATTGCCGTTGGTGAAGGCGCTCGGCAGGAACGGTTTTCCTTTGTAGAACTGTTTCAGCCGGCTGACTGCTTCATCTTTGTCCAGCTTGAACGGAATAATGTAGTCCGGTTTCAGCGACCCGCTGAACTGTGCGGGAACGACGGTCGGATTGCCGCAGTAAGGACAGCTTGTGGCTGCTGTATTTTCATCGCAGATCAGCTGTGCGCCGCAGGACGGACAGGAATATGCCCGCATATGTTCGGCTTCTTCCGGTGTCCACTGCAGAACTGTCTGTGTTTCAGCGGACGTCTCGGTACCCTGGGCAGCCGCGGCTGCGTTCTTTTCATCAAAGAGGGCAGCGGCTTCTTCATTGGTGAATTCAGAACCGCAGAAATCGCATTTCAGCATCTGTGCTTCTGAATCAAAGTGAAGAGGACCGCCGCAGTTCGGGCAGATATAGTTGGTTACCTGACTCGGCATAATAACCATCTCCTTTCATGGGATACGGCGAAAAAACAAGCACGGTCCAGTGCTTGGAAGACCAGACCGTGCCATTTATCATCCGTTGCTTATTCTGGCTTCTTTGTACCGCAGTTTGTGCAGAAATTACCGGTATTTTCGGTACTGCACTGCGGGCAGATCCACTTGCCGGATACAGGCTTCTTGGTGCCGCAGTTCGGGCAGAAGTTGCCGGTGTTGGCTGTGCCGCATGTCGGACATGTCCATGTGCCGGCTGCCGGTGCTGTGTTCTGCTGTCCCATTGCGAAGAGTGCCTGGGCATTGCCTGCGTTCTGGGCTGCCATATTCATGCCGTAGAAGCCGACGGCTGCACCGCCAGCGTTGTTTGCGGCATCAACCATTGCCTGGTTGTTTGCGGCTACGGTAGCAGCACCTGCCAGTGTTGTATTGGTGTATGCGGCTGCCTGCTGCATCTTCTTCAGCATTTCTTCATCCGCTTCGCTTGCCTTGATTCCGGATACAGCGAGGGATACGATCTCGATACCTCTGAGATCTCTCCACTTGGCTGTCAGTTCGGCATTCAGCGCATCAGCCAGTTCGGTTGTATGTGCCGGAACAGCGGAGTAACGCAGACCCTTTTCGGAGATTCTTGCGAAGGCCGGCTGCAGAGCGGAGAGCATTTCCGACTTCATCTGATCACTGATTCTGGATACAGGATATACATCTTCGAAGTTTCCGCAGACGTTTGTATAGAACAGAATCGGATCTGCTACACGGAAGCTGTATTCACCGAAGCAGCTGACGGATACATCAATGTCAATGCCTGCTCTTTCATCAACGACACGGAACGGAACCGGATTCGGTGTACCGTACTTATTGCCGGTCAGTTCTTTTGTGTTGAAGTAGTAAACACGCTGATCGGAAGAGGGCTGCCCGCCGAATTCGAAACGCTTGCCCATGGTAGCGAAGATCTGCTTGACGGAATCACCGAGGCTTCCTGTGAAGATGGAAGGTTCCGTGGTGGAATCGTATCTGAATTCACCCGGTTCAGCACAGATATCAACTACCTTGCCGTTTTCAACAATCAGCATGCACTGTCCGTCCGCAACATTGATTACGGAACCATCGGAAATAATGTTGTCATTTCCGCGGTTGGATGAAAGTCCGCTGACTCTCTTCTGACCTTTAACGGCGATGATGTTGCTGGGGAGAGACTCACAATAGAAATACTCCTTCCACTGATCACCAATCGTTGAAGTCGCTGCAGATAAAGCTGCCTGAATAAGTCCCATAGTTTAATTCTCCTTCCCCGGCCTGCTGCCGGCTCATTATCTTTTCGGAAGAGCTCAGAACAGAGCCTTCTTAATCTAAAATAAATGTATCATTCCTGTTCTCTTTACGTCAATGTCAGTATGTAAAAACAAACTGTGCCGGAACTGCCGGAAAGCTTTTAATATAGCGGTCTGCGCAGATTCGGTGCCGGTGAAGAAACACCTGTTCAGGGGGATTATGCCGGTGTCGGGTCTTCAAAAATATTTACTTTTTTTGATCCATTCCCCTTGCATGTTCTATAGGGTGGTGTTATATTATTGGAGCACGCCTCAATAGCTCAGTCGGCAGAGCGAGCGGCTGTTAACCGCTAGGTCACAGGTTCGAGCCCTGTTTGAGGCGCCATTTTTATGAAAAACAATCGCAGAGTAATCTGTGATTGGTGATATATAGAAATTGACGACAACCTCACACGGAGGCTGTTTTTTTGTTTTACAGGGGATATCTGTATCTCAAGAATGAAATATAGGTGCCGGCAGCACAAGTATCTTTTACCAATCTGTCCAGATTACATCTTCCTGTATCTGATTGAAATTCTTCCCGCCCCACAATGGCTCTGATAAGAATGCCTCGGCGCATTTGCGCATATGATCCTGATGACATTCCCAGTGATAGCCGTTAAAATCACTGTCATCAACTACCGTCAGAACCATCGTTGCCTGCGTTTTATCGTCATTCCACCATCCTTGAAGAAAATACTTTTTCTCTTTATAAATAAAGACAAGTTCTTCTCCGTAGGTCAGCAAATCAATAAACTCTGTATAATTCCCGCCGATCATATTTTGACTCCCTTGTGTTTTGTATACAGAGCAATTATGTCATTTTTGGCTGTGATTTGCTGAAATCAGAACGAAATAATAGTGGGTTTCTGTATAACTTCCTGCCCGATTTCCGGTTTGACAACTTGTGTCTACAGATGTAGAATATGTCTACAAATGTAGAAAGAGTGCAGATATGAATACAATGACAGAAGCAGAGCTTAAGATAGCCAATATCCTTTGGGATGAGCCTGGAATCAGTGCCATGGGTCTCTGTGCCCGTTGTGAAGATTTGTATGGATGGAAGAGGTCTACGACCTATA
>JAFUCL010000091.1 GCA_017459725.1 Solobacterium sp.
AAATGGAATTTCTTCTGGTATGTCTGGGATATAATCTGATCAAATATCATCAGAGCCGGCTGGCAGTGAATCACGCAGCCCGGCTCAACTAAGAGAAAACACGACAATCATCTTCCATGTTTTACCTGAAGTGTTTTTAAGGTGCTTGAATCTCTTGAATATCGCCATTGAAATGAAATCTTTTCACTCTGGCTGGCTTCAGTTGGATGTTCGCTTTGAATGAATCTAAAAAGAGGCTGTTTTCCAGCCTCAGAATGTTTCACCATTCCTTAACTGTTACAGCCTCTTTGTTTTACTTATAGGGCCATTCGATGGTGTCATCGATCGGGCAGACGTATGTTTCTCCGTTCAGGCTCTCTTTGAATTCTTCCTTTGCCTTCGCAAGTTTTTCCGGGTCTGCCATGACTTTGTATGCGCCAAGGGCCATGATCTTGGCTGCCCGGATCATACCTTTCATACCGTAGGAGGAACCGGCGGAAGCTGTTACCATCCAGTGGTGTCCCGGTGCCAGGGAATTGGTTGTGCATTCGTTGACCTGGAAGCCCGGCACGATGTATTCGACATCACCGTAGTCGGTGGAGCCGTATACGTTGGTATCCATGAGTGTCTGGTCAAAAGCATCCAGCGGGAGTGTTCCTTCCGTATACTTCGGGGAATGACGGTTTAGCTCATCCGCAAACTTCAGTTCTTCTTCGGTGTATTCATTGAGCGGGATTTCCTGACGGGCTTCCTGCACGGCTTCGCAGATGACTTTGTTCTGCAGGGTCGGATACAGACCGCCCAGACGTGTAATCTTCACTTCGGTTTCCGTCATGTGGGCAGCGCCTTCCGCACACTTGACAACACGTTCATAGGCATCCACGGTGGATTTTCTGGTCAGTGCTCTGACGAAGTATTTGGCGGAAGCGTGTTCCGGTACGATATTGGGAGCCAGACCGCCGTCCATGATCATATAGTGCATACGGACATCGCTGGTTACGTGTTCACGCAGGAATTCAACACCGATGTTCATGATCTGCAGAGCATCGAGGGCACTGCGGCCGTCCTGGGGAGCACCGGCAGCGTGTGATGTGCGTCCCATGAATTCAACAATCATGCCTTCAACACCGGTGTGGATGCCGCTGGTGTCACGGCTGCGCACAGCCGGATGCCATGTGATCGTGAAGTCGCATTCCGTGAAGGCGCCGTTCTTTGCCATCAGGCCTTTGCCAAGCAGCTGTTCCTCTGCAGGGCATCCGTAGAAGATGACGGTTCCTTCCTTGCCGGAAGCTTCGAGAGCCGCTTTCAGACCGATGCATGCGCCGAGGCATCCTGCCCCGAGCAGATTATGTCCGCATCCGTGTCCGGTGCCGCCTTCAACAACCGGCTTCTGATATGTGCAGTGATCCTGGCTGAGACCCGGCAGACAGTCGTATTCGGCGCAAAGACCTACCACAGGCTTTCCCTTGCCCCAGACAGCGCGGATGGCAGTGGGCATGCCGTAAGCACCGACTTCGGTCTCAAAACCGTTGTCGCGCAGCACCTGTGCCGTCCATTCCACGGCTTTTGTTTCATGCCAGCCCATTTCCGGGTTTTCCCAGATCTTAGAGGCCAGATCAACGAGTTCATCATGATGGGCATCAACCGCATCACAGATCAGTTTGTTCATGATAGTTTCCTCCTTGCAGTTCTGACTTGATGATACAACGGAAAAGGGGCTTTTTCATGCCTCGAATCGGGGTATGCATTAATTTTTATATGCAATGCCGGGATTGTTATGAAAATGCGTCAGACGGTGTGCCGGATAACTGTTATACTGAAGAAAAACAAAGGAGTTAAAGATAATTATGGGACTGCTGCGTTTTAATTACAGAAGTCTTGCCATCGGCAAGTACATTGACATTTCGATTGCCTATCCCACCGACATGCTTTCCTTCGTGGAGGATGAGGAAACCCTGAACCGGATTGCTTTCAAACCGCAGCCCGGCGACAAGTTCCCATACCGTCCCAACATGAAGTTTCAGACCGTATATCTGATCCACGGCGGCGGGGATGATGATTCCCTGACATACCGCTACACCAATGCGGAGCGCTATGCCCAGGAACACTGCGTCATGCTGGTGACACCGGATATCTCCAATACCTTCGGTGTCAATGCCCGCTACGGCATCAGCTGGCAGACCTTCCTGTCCGAAGAGCTCCCGAAGGTCGTGCAGGGACTCTTTGCGTCTTCCCCGAAGCGTGAGGACAACTTCATCATGGGTTATGCAATGGGTGCCAATGTAGCACTGGGAACTGCAGTTATGCATCCGGAGCTGTATCATACATGCGTTGATATTTCCGGAGGCATCGGTATGACCCTGGATACTGCAAAGCTGAAGAGTGAACTGGAAGGGGATCACTTCCGTTACAGAATGCCGCTGTTCAATGCATCCTTCGGTCCGGCTGAAGAACTGGAAGGCAGCGAATTCGATCTGTACAATACGGCAAAGAAGTTCAAGGAAGAGGGCAGAGAGCTCTCCAAATTCAAGATCATCTGCGGCAGCAAGGAGTTCATCCGCAGGAGAGTGGAAGGCGATGTTGCCAAGCTGCAGGAGCTTGAATATGATCTTGAATACATTGTTGCGGAAGGTTTTGACCACAACTTTGACATGTGGGATACCTATATCAAGTACTCACTGGATAATCTGCTTCCGCTCAGGAATGCGCCGATTTATGAAAATGAGTAATTTCTTTGAAAATAATTGCAGAAAATGATTGACAATTTTCAAAAGTGAAGTAAATTTATACACATAAAGGCTGAGAAGAGAAGAGTAACCTGTTGGAAACCTCAAAGAGAGTCCCGGATGGTGAAAAGGGACAGGCTGAATACAGATGAACATGGTCTTGGAGCTGCATATCCGAATATATTAGGGTATGACGGAATTCCCCGTTAAAAGGAAAAGAGTATGATGGTACTCTGTGAGGCAGGTGCAGTGATGTATCTGTGAATTCAGGTGGTAACACGAGATGAATATCCCGTCCTGACAGTTTTGTCAGACGGGATTTTTGTTTAAGGGGGGCGTTGACTTGATTGAGATCAATGAATTGAAAAAGACATTCCAGACAGAGAAGCAGTTCGTTCATGCCATCAACGGTGTAAACCTGCGGATCGAAGACGGTGAAATCTTCGGTGTTGTCGGGTATTCCGGTGCCGGTAAATCCACACTGGTCAGATGCATCAATTTCCTGGAAGTGCCGGATGAAGGTTCCATCACCATCAGCGGTTTCGGCACATACACCGCAAGAAACGGAAAGCTGTATCACAAGGATGAAGGCAGTGACAAAGAGACACCGGCAACCGATAAGCAGCTGCGGGCACTGCGGCGCAGCATCGGCATGATCTTCCAGCACTTCAACCTGCTGGACAGAAGCACGGTATTTGAGAACATTGCCTACCCGCTGAAGTATACGGGCATGTCCAAAGAGGATATCGCCGCAAGGGTAACGGAACTGCTGGAACTGGTTGATCTTTCGGAAAAGGTGAATGCATATCCCTCCGAGCTCTCCGGCGGACAGAAACAGCGTGTCGCCATTGCCAGAGCTCTGGCCAACAATCCGAAGATCCTGCTGAGTGATGAAGCGACTTCCGCACTGGATCCGGATGTCACCGAATCCATTCTGAAGCTGCTGAAGGACCTGAATAAAAAGCTCGGTCTGACCATTGTTCTGATCACCCATGAAATGGCCGTGGTCAAGTCCATCTGCTCAAGAATGGCAGTGATGGAAAACGGCAAGGTTGTAGAGGAAGGCAATGTATACGATGTCTTCGCTGATCCGCAGGCCGGCAGCACCAGACGCTTCGTCAACGCATCCTTCGGCATCAACAACCTTGAGAAGCTGACCGAAACGGGCGTTGTGAACGTTACATCCAACAGCAAACTGATCCGTCTGACCTTCGACAGAGCAAGCGTCGGTGAAGCGCTGATTTCGGAGGTTTCCAGAAAGTTTGATGTCAATCTGAATATTGTTCTTGCCAATGTGGAGATCCTGCAGGATGCACCGCTGGGCGGAATTATCATACTTGCCAAGGGCGAGAAGGAAAATGTACTGGCAGCGATTGATTACTTCAGAAGCTGCAGTGTGAAAGTGGAGGTGATAGCAGATGGAATGGCTTGAGGAACTGTTTCCGAATGTAGCTGCTTACTGGGAGAAATTCCTGGCAAGCTGTTCCGCAACGATGCAGATGTTCCTGATCGGCGGCGGTATCTCCCTTGTCATCGGTTTCTTCTTCGGGGTGGTGCTGGTCATCACCAGAACCGGCGGCATCAAAGAAAACAAATATGTGTACACATTTGTAAACTTCTTCATCAACATCTTCCGTTCGGTGCCCTTTGTCATTCTGCTGATCTTCCTGATTCCGTTCACCAGACTGATCGTCGGTACGGCAATCGGTGTCAGAGGCGCCATCATCCCGCTTTGCTTCGGCTGTGTGCCTTTCTTTACCAGACAGGTGGAAACAGCATTGTCCACGGTGGAACCGGGCAAGATCGAAGCTGCCCGCTCCATGGGCAGCGGCACTCTGGGCATTGTCTTCCGTGTATATCTGCATGAAGCGGTTCCGAACCTGATCCGTGTTATCACAATCACCGCGATCAGCCTGATCGGACTGACGACCATGGCAGGTGCGGTAGGTGCCGGCGGTATCGGTTCCTTCGCAATCAACTACGGACAGAACCTGCATCACCAGGATATCGTCAACGTATGCGTTATCCTGCTTCTCATACTCGTGTCGGTCATGCAGACGATCGGCAACACACTCGCAAAGAAAACAACTAACAGATCACTGTTTCGCAAGTAAACAGGAAAGGACAGAAAACTATGACTTCCATCAGAAAAATCAGCACAGGTATTCTCACAGCGATTCTTGCACTTACACTTGTCGGCTGCGGCGGTTCTTCCGCTTCAGGAACATCTTCCTCCGGTACGGCTTCCTCCGGCACGGCTTCCTCCGGTGAACCAATCAAGATCGGTATTCCGGATGATGCTACAAACGGCGGACGTGCCATCAAGCTTCTGGAAGCAGCAGGCCTGATTGAGGTTGATCCCTCTGTCGGCTGGGTGCCTGAGCTGAAAGACATTACCAATTACATATACAACATTGAAATCGTACCGACCACGGCCAACACGCTGCCTTCCACACTGGAGGACTTCGGTGCTTCCACCATCAACGGTACATATGCGATTCCGGTCGGACTCATTCCTTCACGTGACGGTCTGATTGTTGAAAACCAGGCAAGTGCAGTGGCGGAAGGTGAGACCAATCCCTTCATCAACATCATCGTTGCCAGAACCGAAGAAAAGGACAACGCAACCTACAAGAAGATCGTTGAGGCCTACAACACGGATTATGTGGCTCAGTATACCATTGCCAAGTATTCCGAAGCTTCGATTCCGGCATGGGACTGGAAACCGACCGAACTGAGTGATGAAGATCTGCTGAAGGAAGTCGATTCATACAAAACAACCAAGGATGGCAAGGAAGTAATCAAGGTCGGTGTCTGCGGCGCCAACAACGATACCTGGAATGCCGTACAGAAGATCCTTGATGAGCGTGGTGATAACATCTATATCGAAATCGTTCAGTTCGATGCATATACACTTCCGAATGAAGCCCTGAACAGCGGTGAAATCAACATCAACAGCTTCCAGCACTATGCATACCTGAACAAAGAGATTGAAGCACAGGGTTATGAGCTGACGCCGATCGGTGATACCAGCATGGCTCCGCTGACACTTTATTCAAAGAAATTCGACTCACTTGATGCACTGAAAGAAGCAGCCGGAAAGAAATAAGCGGCAAAGGAGAAAACTACAGATGTCAGACGTAAAGGAAAGAATTGCTTCCTTTGTGGAAGCCAACGGAAAAACCTATCAGGACATTGCGCTTGCCATCCATGCCAAACCGGAAGTATCCAACTATGAGTTCTTCGCTTCCGAAACCCTGAGCAATCAGTTAAAGGCAGAAGGCTTTGAGATTGAGCTTCCGGCAGCGCATCAGAGAACCGGCTTTGCGGCATATTATAAGAGCGGCAAACCGGGACCGGTCATTGCCTTCCTGGCTGAATATGACGCTCTGGCAGGTCTTGGCCACGGCTGCGGACACAATATCTTCGGTGCCACCAGTTCACTGGCCGGTGCGGCTCTCAAAAGCATCATCGATGAAATCGGCGGTGAGGTCCGTGTTTACGGCACACCGGGTGAAGAAGGCGGCGAAGAAGGCAGTGCCAAGGGAAGCTTTGTGCGGGACGGATACTTCAAGGATGTTGACGTGGCTCTGTGCGTGCATCCGGGCAGCTCACCGGAAAACAGTCTGTCCAGCCGCAATCTTGCCAATGCGCCGGTTGATATTGAATTCTGGGGAAGACCTGCACATGCGGCAGCCATTCCTGAAAAGGGACTGAATGCCCTGGATGCCCAGATCCTTGTTTACAACGCAATCAGTGTTCTGCGTCAGCAGCTGACCGATGATGTGCGCATTCACGGCATTATCGTCAACGGCGGCGAAGCACCGAATGTCATTCCGGAATATACCAAATCCAAGTACTACCTGCGGGCAGCTGCCAAGAGCACCGTGGATGATGTTTATAAGAAGGTGGAGAACATTGTTCAGGGCGCTGCGCTGCAGACCGGCACCAAGGGAAGCATGAAGCTGTTCCAGAACTTTGTTGAGAACATGGTGCTGACCCCCAAGCTGGATCAGGTGTGGGAAAAGAACCTGAACACGCTCGGACTTTCCTCCAAACCGCAGACCTGGGAAGTTGCTCCGGGTTCAAGTGATGTCGGCAATGTCTCACAGGTTGTCCCGGCCATCCAGCCGTCACTGAGCATCACGGATGTACCGGTGGCCGGACATTCCCAGGGCATGGTTGAAGCTTCCTGCAGCGAAAAGGGTATGGCATCCATTCTGATCGGTGCCAAGGTGCTTGCCTGGACAGCAGTTGATCTGATTCTGAATCCGGATCTGCTGGCGGAGATCAAGGAAGAGCACAAATACAACGTAGAACATCAGGCTGACTGAATATGAAAATGCGGCGGAATACTCCACCGCATTTTTTATGGTTCTGAAGAAAATCAGTACAGCCACTCTCTGCCGTCGCTGCCTTCGTCGGGATCCTTGACCATTCTGCCCATTACCGCAAACGGATTTGTCACAAGACCGCATGCATCAATGTATTCAAGCAGTTCCTTGTCATAGTTGTCCGCCGCATACGGTACTGTGTCAAATACCATGGTATTGACGGTATCGGGTGTGGAAGGCTTCCATTCGGGAATGGCATCGTTGTTCGGGTTGCCGGTTCTTGCAAAGTTCAGCAGGGCACCGCTCATCTGGGCCTGCAGGCAGTCGCTTGTTTCGCCCATGTCATACAGCGGCAGTTTTTCCGTGTTGTGGAAGACAAACGGCAGATCGCTGCAGTGCCATGCGCCTTTGCCGCCGTCAATCGGGAAGGCAAATGCCAGTACACCGTTGTAAGCGGGAGCAGTGGATTCAGCTGCTTTCTTGGCTGCGTATCTTGCGGAGGAACGTCTGGTCAGTACATCGATATCGATGCCGTAGAGAATGTTCTTGCCCGGATATGCTTTTTTGAAGAGTTCGATGGCTTTGTCGGCTTTTGCTTCATCGCCGTACTTCTCAACATAGAATGCTCTTCTTTCTTCTTCCGTGTAGGCATCCTTGTCCTTGTCAAACTGTGCTCTGCCCATTTCGGAGATGCAGCTGTTGACCCAGAGCGGTACGGTTCTGAAGTAATCGGAGAACGGTACGACAGCCGGATCACCGAGGAAATAGTCGTTCTGCTTCGGTTCCAGGCTGATGACAATGCCCTGCTTGGAAAGATTATAGAGTGCTTTGTTGGTGGCACGGATCAGCAGGACGGTAGGTACTTTCTGCAGGTCATCGACATCCTTTGTGTCAATGCGCAGAACCTTCATGATCTCTTCAGCGAGAACGGCACTGCCGGTTCTGCCTTCGCTCATTTCGGGACTGGATACACCGGAGAGGATCACTGCTTTGTGGAAGAGACCTGCAGCTGCCGGAATCTGTCCCATGCATGTGACCTTCATACCGCCGCCGGACTGACCCATGATCGTAACGTTGTCAGGATCGCCGCCGAAGGCGCTGATGTTGTCATGAACCCATTTCAGGGAAGCAACGAGATCTGCCACACCGACGTTTGCGGAATTATGATACTTTTCTCCGTAAGCGGACAGATCGAGATAACCGAAGACATTCAGACGGTGGTTGACCGTTACGACAACCGCATCACCGTATCTGGCAAGATTGTCACCGTCGTAGCAGACCTGCTCGATTGCGGATCCGTTGGCGAAACCGCCGCCGTGGAACCAGACAATAACCGGTTTCTTTGCGCCTTTTTCAATGGTCGGTGTCCATACGTTCAGGTTCTGGCAGTCTTCGCTGTCAGGCCAGAAGCGGTGCGTAACACGCACTTCTGCACTCGGACGGGGATTGCTGAGAATCGGGCAGATATAACCGAAGCTCAGAGCATCCTTGGTGCCTTCCCATGCCGGTACTTCTTCAGGCATTTCAAATCTCTTTGCCTGTGCATAGGGGATGCCGTAGAAAGCAAATACGTCTTTGTAGAAGAAACCGCGGAGTTTTCCCTTGCAGGTTTCAACCACAGGATAATCATTTGAACAGATAAAAGTGCTCATACTACCTCCTTGTAATGTGTTGTTCATTGATTGTATTCTGTGTTTTAATACTGTCTTAATTATAGGGTGTATACAGCGGAGATATATGTGTTGGTTTTGGCATATATTATGTCTTCTGTGTCAATTTGCGGATTCACGCATGCATAATATAATTATTACGAAAGTGAGGAACAAAGTATGACTGCGATACAGGTATATTTGTCTGTGGCTGCCGGCAAACGTCTGATTGCGAAAGCACTGGCTGCCAATGAAGAAGTGCAGGAAGCGATGAAGGAACACACCGTACTGGTTGTAAAGGGAACATCCAATGCTTATCTGGCTGAGGAACTGCTGAAGACACTGAACGGCAGTCTGTTTGATAAGAAGGGATTCTTCCGCGGTGTCGTGAAGCCGGCATCAGTGCCGCTGAGCGGCAAACCCAATGAATACGATCTGGTGATCCGCAAGGGTGAAGTGCTTGCGGACAAGACGATATTCGATGTGGCGGGTGAAATGGGTGCCGGCGATATTGCCTTCAAAGGTGCCAATGCCGTGAATCTTACCACGGGAAGATGCGGTATCCTGATCGGCAATACAACAGTAGGCACGATCGGACCGCTGATGCAGGCGGCGGTCGGCAGAAGGATGCTGCTGATTCATCCGGTCGGCGTGGAGAAGCGTGTGGATGCGGATATCAATGATCTCGCGGATCTCTGCAACGATGATGAAACAACCGGTCTGCGCATGTATCCGACAACCGGCTATGCATATACCGAGCTTGATGCCTTCCGTGATCTGTTCGGGGTTGAGGCAACCCTGATTGCGAGCGGCGGTGTCGGCGGCTATGAAGGCGGATGCTACTTCCATCTTGAAGGGCATGAAGAAACACTGGCGGAATGCCGCAAAGGCCTTGAGGATATCATCAACGAAACACCCTATGAGCTTTAAAGAAACCGGAGAAATCCGGTTTTCTTCTGCGCAAAAAGAAAACCGCTTTGCAGCGGTTCAGTTCAGTTTGAGGTCCCCGTCCTTGATCCATCCCAGCTTCCGTTCGATTTCACAGAAGAGGAATGAGAGCACGGCAGGAAGAACAAACGATATCAGCAACAGACCGATCCAGTCACCGGCAGTCACCGATGCTTTGGTGCCTGCGGCAATGTCATTCAGCCATCCGGTGTAGACACCGATCTGTCCGACCAGTCCGCACGTTCCCATACCGGAAGCGACGGCAGGTCCGTTCATCTGCATCCTGAAGACAGTTGTCGCAAGCGGTCCGGTTATCGCAGAGGCAAGGGTCGGGGCAATCCAGATGCGCGGGTTCTTGATGATATTGGGCATCTGCAGCATGCTTGTGCCAAGGCCCTGTGAGACAAGCCCGCCGATGCCGTTCTCTTTGAATGACATAACGGCAAACCCGATCATCTGCGCACAGCATCCGGCTACCGCTGCACCTCCGGCAAGACCCGTAAGACCGAGCGCGGCACAGATGGCAGCTGAACTGATCGGCAGGGTCAGGGCAATTCCGACCAGGACCGATACGGCAATTCCCATCAGGAACGGCTGCAGTTCCGTAGCCCACATGATCAGTGATCCGACAGAGCTTGCGGCTTTGCCGACCGCCGGGGCTATAAGCATACTCAGCAGTGTACCGGCCAGGATGGTAACGGCAGGGGTGACGAGGATATCCACACGGGTTTCCTTGGAGACGAATTTGCCGCATTCACATGCCGCAATCGTAATCAGGTATACAGCCAGAGGACCGCCGGCACCGCCCAGTGTATTGGCAGCCGCACCGACCGCAATCAGCGAGAAGAGCACAAGCTGCGGGGCATGCAGGGCATAACCGATGGATACGGCCATGGCAGGACCTGCCACACTCTTGGCAAAGTTACCTGCCTGTACAAGAAAGTCTATATGAAGCTGTTCACCGGCTGTGCCAAGAATTGTCCCTATCAGCAATGAGGCAAACAAACCCTGGGCCATGGCAGACAGTGCATCCACACCGTACCTTTTCGCGGATACTTCAATATCCTTTCGGTGCAGATAGGCGGAAAAATCAGACATAGAGGAAGCCTCCTTTTTGGATACCATTATACGCGTATCTGTATGATTTGCATCAGTATATTTGAAAAGGCGCTGCAGATGCTAAAATGTTGGTAACTGAGGTTTGTGCGTATGGGATTTACATTTCAGATCAACAAGGATGTACAGTTCTGCCGCAATGAACAGCTGCTTGAAAAGGCACAGGCATGCATACCGCAGCTTCACCATACGGAAGTGTTTCCGCAGCGGTATGTAAAAGCAGTGGATGATGCCGGGATGCTTGGCGGTATCGGTGTGCGGGAAACGGCTGCACCGGAAGATGCGCTTGGAAAAGGGGATACAGTGATCCTTGATTTCGGCAGGCATGTGACCGGCAGTTTTTCTGCGCATATTGATCATCACGGCAGTCCGATGGATGCGCCGCTGTGGCTGAAGATACGCTTTGCGGAAGTTCCCTTTGAACTGACAAGTGATATCAATGCATATGACGGCTGGCTGAGCAGCTCCTGGATCCAGGAGGAATCGGTGCATATGGATGTCCTGCCTGCAGAGCTTGTTCTCTCACGCCGTTACAGCTTCCGTTATGTCATGATCACGGTGATGGATACTTCCCCGAAATGGAAAGTATCGTTTGACCGGATTTCTGTGCAGGCGGTGTCCTCGGCACCCGAAGTATATGAACCGCTGCAGGTACATGATGATATGCTGCGGAAGATTGCGGATGTAAGCACGGCAACCCTGGCGGAATGCATGCAGGAAGTGTTTGAGGACGGACCGAAGAGAGACAGACGTCTTTGGCTCGGGGATCTGCGTCTGCAGGCGCTTGCGGATTATGCGGTCTTCGGTGAAACGGATATCGTCAGACACTGCATGTATCTGTTTGCGGCCATGACGGCTTCTGACGGACGCATCAGTGCCAATGTGTTTACCTCACCGGATTATCAGCCGGATGACAGCTTCCTGTTTGACTACAGTCTGTTTCTGACATCGGTGCTGTATGATTACGAACGGTTCCGGTATGACGAGGAAACACTGCGTGATCTGTATCCGGTCTGCCGGCAGATGATGGTATATGCGCGTACGTTTGTGGATGAAGACGGATGTCTGCGGCTTCCCGAAGAGTATCCGGTTTTCATTGACTGGTCGGATGCGTTTGATAAAAGCACGGCCGGACAGGCTGTCATGATCTTTGTGCTCAGGCAGTTCATAGAACTTGCCGGACTGTGTGGGGAGGATGCCGGGGAATGGCAGGATCTGCTTGCCCGGATGGAACGGTATGCCGTACAGGAACTGTTTGATGAGAATACGGGGATGTTTGTCTCCGGTGCACACAAAGAAATCAATATTGCTTCACAGGTGTGGATGGTGCTGGCCGGGGTGCTGGATCATGCACACAATCATGAACTGATGCGGAAGGCTGTACAGGAGCTGTTCCCGGTGCACGGTATTGCCACTCCGTATATGTATCACCATATTGTGCAGGCTCTGTTTGAAGCAGGGCTGGATGATGAAGCGGTCAGTCTGATGAAGGCGTACTGGGGCAAAATGATTGCCATGGGTGCGGATACATTCTGGGAGGCATTCGATCCCGAAAGACCGGAATATTCTCCGTACGGGAGTCCGGTGGTATCCAGTTTCTGTCATGCCTGGAGCTGTACGCCGGTGTGGCTGATCCGCAAATATATTAACAGGGAGGAATTCTGATGAAACGTATGTTACTGTCGGCAGGGATTCTGCTGGCCGCAGCTGCCGGAACGGGTGTGATCAGCAGGAAGTACTACCTGCAGTTTGTAAAGAGGCCGTCACATCATATTCTGGATCCTGATCCCGAACGCCATGGTGTTCTGCCTGTGGAGTATATCGAGCAGGCAAAGCAGGCGAAGGATGCGCTTGCCGGCCGGGAAGAAATCATGCATGTCATCGCCGAAGACGGTGCTGTCATGGAAGGCTTACTGTACCGGACTGCTGAAAACAATAAGAAAGTAGTGATTGCTTTCCACGGGTATCAGGGCGGCTGTTACTGGGATATGGCAAGATTTGCGCCTATGTATGAGAAGCTGAACTGTGATTATCTGCTGATCCAGGAAAGAGCACATGAAAACTCCGAGGGACCGCGTGTGACCTTCGGGGTAAAGGAGAAACGTGACGGCATTGTCTGGTGCCGGGAGATCATCCGCCGTTACGGTGAGGATGTGCAGATTCTCATGCACGGTGTATCCATGGGTGCAGCCACGATTCTCTGCATGAGCGGGGAAGCAGACCTGCCTGTTCAGGTAAAGGGTATTGCGGCAGACTGCGGTTACTGCAACATGTATGAAGAAACGGACAATGTCCTGAAGAAGATTCCCGAGCTGCCGCGGAAGATCATGCTGGAGCTGATCAGTATGTGGTCTGTCGTATATACGGGCAGTTCGCTTGAAGCGCTGTCGCCTGAAAATGCCGTTAAGCATGCACGCATACCGGCGCTGTTGATCCACGGTGAAAAGGATGCACTTGTGCCGCATTACATGCAGGCACGTATAGCAAACGCATATGCGGGTGAGAAGACCGTCATGAGCGTGCCCGGAGCGGCGCACGTGATGTCCTGGCTGAAAGATCCGGTTCAGTATGAACAGAAGTTCACGGAACTGGCAGAGAAGTGTTTTGACTGAGTGGAGGAAATGAACTATGCGCTTTATTGATATGCACTGCGACACCCTGATGAACGTACTGTTCGAGGATCCGGAAAAGATGAATCTGTATCAGGCGCCATATGCGGCAATCGATTTCCTGCGGATGAAGGAAGCTGGACAGATGGGACAGTTCTTTGCGGCCTTTATGCCCGTTGAACGGATGTGGCAGCGTGCCAAAGGACCGATGTTATCGGATGAAGATTATATCCGGACGACCCATGATGCGCTGGTGCGCAATGTGGAAGCGCATGATGATCTGATTCGTATGGCATACAGCGGAGAGGATGCGGAAAGAAACTGGGAAGATGGCAGAATGTCGGCATTCTTCACCATGGAGGACGGCCGTGCCGTGCAGGGAGATCTCGGGAATATCAAACGCTTCTATGACATGGGCTGCCGGGCTCTGGCACTGACATGGAATGCGAAGAACTGCTTCGGCTCACCCAATTCAACGGATTCTGAGATCATGGCGGAAGGCCTGACGGACTTCGGCAAAGACGGTGTGCGGTATATGCAGGAAATCGGTATGCTGGTGGATGTCTCGCATCTTTCCGAAGGCGGTTTCTGGGATGTGGCTGAAATCTGCACCAAGCCGTTCATTGCCTCTCATTCCAACAGCCGGGCACTGTCGCCGCACCAGCGCAATCTGAGTGATGATCAGATCCGTGCGCTTGCGGACAAAGGCGGGGTTACCGGTATCAATTTCTGTCCTGCATTCCTGAATGAAGATATTACCTGCAAAGACAGTACGGCCGAGCGCATGGCAGATCACGTTATGCACATCATTGATGTCGGCGGTATTGAGTGCGTGGGTCTCGGTTCCGACCTGGACGGCACAAGCGGCAACATGGAAATCGATGAATGCTCCAAAATGCATCTGCTTGAGGAAGCACTGCGCAGACGCGGTCTTTCCGAGGACGATCTCAGCCGGATTTTCTACCGCAATGTACTGAGAGTTCTGAAGGAGGCTGTATTGTGAAAATTCTGCATGCGATTTTCAGCCGCACTGCATTCGTAATTGTTACAGCGGTGGTGGAACTGCTGCTGCTCGTATCCATTTTTCTCTGGTTCAGGGAACAGGCAGTATGGATCGAATCCATCCTGCGTGTCCTGAGTCTGATCATCGTCCTGACCATTATCCGCTGGAGCAGACATCTGTCCAGTGATCTGATGTGGATTCTGCTGATCATCCTGTTCCCCGTTGCGGGAACGGCTATCTACATTCTGGTCGGTGCGGATCTGCTCGGCAGCCGTACAACCCGGAATCTCTTAAAGTCTGAACAGGCCGGTATGAAGTATCTGAAACAGGATCCCGAAGTGCTTGAAGAATTACAGAAAGAAGCACCGGATCTTGCCGGACAGTTCCGCTATATATCGGAATCCGCAGGCTACCCGTTCTCCCGCAATACCGGATTTGATTACTACGGTCTGGGAGATGACGGATATCCCGTTATGCTGGAGGAAATGCGCAAAGCCGAGAAATTCATCTTCCTGGAATACTTCATCATTGAAGAAGGACAGATGTGGAACGGCATGCTGGAGATCCTTGAGGAGAAGGCAAAGCAGGGACTGGATATACGTGTGCTCTATGATGATCTTGGTTCCTTCTCAACCCTGTCTTCACACTATGCGGACCAGCTTGAGGCAAAGGGCATCAAGTGCATTCCGTTTAACCGGGTCAATCCGATTCTCAATATTGTTCTGAATCACCGCGATCACCGCAAGATCATGGTCATTGACGGCAAAACCGCTTTCTCGGGCGGTGTGAATCTGGCCGATGAGTATATCAATGCAGTGGTCAAGCACGGACACTGGAAGGATACCGTGATTCGTGTGAAAGGTGAAGCGGTCTGGACGTTCACGGTTATGTTCCTGTCCCACTGGAATGCCTTCCGCAATGAAGATCCGGATTATACCGTATTCAAAGCAGAGGCACAGCCGGGTGAACATGACGGCTATATCGCTCCGTACGGGGATTCTCCGTTTGTGCCGGATAAGATTGCCCAGGATATCTATGTCGGTATGCTCAACCGTGCCAATAAGTACTGCTACATTGAGACACCGTATCTGATCGTGGATACCGATATGATCAATTCGCTGATCTTAGCAGCCAAGCAGGGTGTGGATGTGCGCATCATAACTCCGGGGGTTCCGGACAAGCGCATCGTCTGGGAAATCACCCGTTCCTATTACAGGCAGCTGCTTGAGGGCGGTGTCAAGATCTACGAATACACACCCGGATTCATCCATGCCAAGGTATTTGCGGCGGACGACCGGATGGCTTCCGTCGGCACCGTAAACCTGGATTACCGCAGTCTGTATCTGCATTTTGAAAACAGTACGTTCATCTACGGTTCAAAGAGAGTCATCGATATCAGGGATGATTTCCTGGCGACCCTGGAACAGTGCCGACAGATCCGCAAGGAATCTCTGAAGCCGAGTCCTGTCCGGGATTTCCTGATCGGGATTGTACGATTGTTTGCGCCGATGCTGTAACGAATAACGGCCTGCTTACGCAGACCGTTGTTTTCCTTATTGTTCCCTGAGTGTGCATCCTTCCAGCTTCAGGATTCTTGTGCAGTCCGTCAGCGTAGAGGGTCTGTGTGAAATCAGTATGACTGTTTTGTCCGCATATTCCGTACGGAGTGTATGCAGCAGTTCTTTTTCATGCAGGATATCCAGGGAACTGGTCGGTTCATCCATGACGACAACATCGGGATCTGCCAGCATGACTCTTGCAATGCCGATGCGCTGTCTTTCACCTCCTGAAAGACGTGAACCCATCTGACCCATCTGGGTATCATATCCTTCCGGCAGGGTGTCTATGAAGCTGTCAATGCCGGCGCGGCGGGCAGCCTCTCTGATGGCCTCCGGGGATGCGTCAGGATCTGCCAGGGCGATGTTCTCGGCAATCGAAGCATCAAACAGATATGTTTCCTGTTCCAGCATGGCGATGCGCTTGTGCACTTCCGAAAGCTTCAGTTGTTTCTCATCTATGCCGTTCCATTCGATCACACCGGATACCGGATCATAGAACCGCAGCAAGAGACGCAGCAGAGTTGACTTGCCGGCGCCGCTTTCACCGAGAATGCCGATGCGGTCGCCCTTGTGTATGATGAAGTCCGCATCTTTGAGGATCACAGCATCCGTATGCGGGTAGGCAAAGGATACTTTGTTGAAGTGAATCGTTTCCACGTGACCGCAGCTGACCGGTGTGTCTGTTTCGGCAACGGCAGGCGCAGTGTCTTCAATCAGGAAGATTCTTTCAGCCGCCGCAAAGGTTTCCAGCAGATGGGAAACCACGAATGTCAGTGAGAAGGTGGAGGAGAAGGAGGCTGTGGTGACGAAGGAGACCAGGATGGCTGCTGCAGGATCACCGGTTCCCTGTTCGGCAAGACGCGCTGCCGTGTAGATGATCAGGATTCTGCCGAGATAAACGAAGAAGGAAGGCAGTGAGGAGAGCGCCTGCTGGTGGAGGACAAGACCGTGTGCTGCTTTGTTCACACGGGTGTTCTGTTCCAGTACTTTCCCGAGCCGTTCCTTGCCGCGGCCGAAGATCTGCAGATCACGTATGCCGTAGACACTTTCCAGAATGCGTGTATTCAGTTCACCGAGTCCTTCCCGGTAACGCATGCCGATGGAGCGTCCTGTACGCATGGCGGCGAGGGGGATGATGACGCTGATGAGAATGAACACCGGCAGCAGCACTCCTATATACGAGGGATTGCAGAAACCGGCAATGATCAGCGTGGTCAGCGGCAGGATGATTACCGTGAACATAGGTCCGATGGTATGGGCAAAGAAGAATTCCAGGGTTTCGATATCGGCCACGGCGATATTGAGCAGATCACCCTGATGCCTCTCCACCATGAAGGCCGGCGCAATCCGGTCAATCGTATCAAACAGCCGTACACGCAGTGAGGCAAGCAGACCGTAGGCACCGATATGGGAATAGACACCTTCAAGATATCTGCAGACCGGAATCAGTACAGCTGACAGAACAGTCATGATACCCGCAAATACTGTTGAAGTATCCGTGATGCCGGCGGCGCTGAGAAGGGTGAGGGCACCGAATCCCATCAGACCAATATGAGCGAGATTGCCGAAGATGCTGGCAAGGGTGGAGATGATCAGGTAGCTTTTGATCGGAGCAGCTATTTTCAGGAGGCGGACAGCCATCTCTTTCAGTGAGTATCTGTACTTCTTCATGCGGCATATCCTCCTTCAAGTGCACTCTGTTCATTGACCAGACGTGCATAGAGACCATTGTGCTGCATAAGTTCTTCGTGACTGCCGGATTCCGCTGTCTGTCCCTGGTTGAGCACGTAGATGATATCAGCGTCCGCAATGGTTGACAGACGGTGCGAGATGATGATCAGTGTGCGTGTCCTAGCTAGATCATGGATGCAGTTCCAGATCTCATGTTCACTCTCCAGGTCTACTGAAGAGGTCGCTTCATCGAAGATAATGTATTCCGCTTTGGAGAGCAGGGCTCTGGCAATGCCGATCTTCTGCTTCTGTCCGCCGGAGAGACGGCTGCCGGCATCACCGACATCGGTATCAAGACCATCCGGAAGACTGTCCACAAAGCTCTTGAGTGCAGAGAGACGCACAGCCTCCATCAGTTCGCTTTCATCTGCCTCAGGGGCTGCCAGCAGGAGATTGTCGCGGATCGTTCCGCTGAAGATACTTACGGTCTGCGGCACCATGATGATATGCCTGCGCAGCTCTTCCGGTTTCATGGAGCAGAGATCTTTTCCTTCAAAATAGATATGGCCTTCTGCAGGATCCATAAAGCGCATCAGCAGAGCAGCAGCGGTGCTTTTGCCGCATCCTGAGAGTCCTGCCAGTGCACATGTGCTTCCTTTGGGAATACGGATGGAAATGTCTTTGAGGGCGGTGTCACGTCCGGCATACCCGAAGGAGACATGGTCCATGCGGATACCATTGAACTGTTCGGGGTCTTCCGGCATGTTCGGATCATACGGACGGCTTGTATCCACCGCCAGGATCTCTTCAACTTTGCCTGCCGCTGCTACGGCGGTAAGGGCATTATGGGTTGCGGACATCAGTGTGCGTACGGATGAGAAGAAACTGTAGCTCAGCAGCAGTACCATGAGGGCATCCGCAATGGAGACAGTGCCGCTGTGCAGACCGGAGGCCATCATGAACAGGCAGATAATGATTGCCGCATAGATCAGACCTTCCGTAACCAGGAAGGAAGTGAAATTCACCTTCATGAAGGCATTGGTGTCCGTATTGAGCTTCTCAGCTTTAACAGCGAGTACCTGTGAATGTTCACGGTCGCGTTCAAACAGTTTCAGAGTTGTAAGACCGCGCAGGGAATCGAGATAGTATGCCGTCATGTCTTCAAATGAACGCCAGTATGTTCCTCTGAGCATTTCAATTCTTGCCCGGAACAGGTTGTTCAGCGGCATCAGGATGACGGATACACCGAGCAGCAGCAGAGCAGCAGTCAATGAGATGCGTCTGATATTGAAGAAGAGATAGAACGGCGCAATCAGGCTGAAGATGAGGCTGGGGAGATACGTGCTGTAGTAAACCTGCATCTTCTCGACCGCATCCACCGAAGCTGTAACAGCAGACACCGGGCCGATCCGTTCAATGTTTCCGGCATCCAGTGCCAGTACCTGCGAGAATATCTTCGTACGCAGTGATGTGCGTGCCTGTGCTGTGCAGCGGTATTCCAGTTCACCCTGCAGCAGCTGTGCCGCAAACATCAGGAGTGCCGCCGCAAAGGCAGCTCCAACTGCCTGCATGGCCTGGGCAGCGTTCATGGAAGGGGAAAACAGATCCCCGAGAAAACCGGCAATGATGCGGGCAAACCGTGTAATTCCGATCAGAGCCAGGAAACGGACGGCGACAATAGCCGCGATCCAGCCCCAGAGACCTTTTACAAGACGCAGCAGTGTTTTGTTTAAGAGAAGCATATATATGGCCTCCTATTGAGTTTGACTAAACTAACCAACATTCTAGCATAAGTACGGATACAGAAAAGAGCTTTGGCAGGATATCCTGTTATAATGCATTAGAGGTACAGAAATATGACAATTCGGGAAAAAACAGAACAGATCCGTGCCTGGGAAAAGAAGCTTTCCGCTTACCGTATGGCACTTACAATGATTTCACTTGACGCCAATGCCAATCCGCCGGTGCAGGGAGCTGCCTACCGGAATGAACGCCGGGCACTGCTTGCCGGAGAATATCTGAAGCTGCAGAATGACGAGGAAATCTACAGGCTTCTTGAAGAACTGGACGGCGAAATGGAACTGAGCGGGGATGAGGCAAGAATGGTTGAGCTGTATCTCAGACAGTTCCGCCGTGTGCGCTCACTTCCGCATGATGAGTATGTGGAGTTCCAGAAGATTCTTTCGGAGAGTGAACAGGAATGGCTGCGGGCTAAGAAGGAAAAGGATTATCCGTCTTATGCACCGTATCTGAAGGCTGTCATCTCCGGATATGCGCATCTGACATCGCTGCAGGACAGTCCGCTGTCACTGTATGACCGCATGCTGGATCAGAACCAGAGCGGCTGGAACGAAGCAAAATACGATGCTTTCTTCACAGGATGCCGGGAGCGTCTGGTGCCGCTGATCCGCAGGATCTCTGAAGCTGAACCGATCGACACGTCCTTCCTGCATCTGCATTATCCGGCGGAAATCCAGCGTCTTGCCATGCGTGAGATTCTGGACTATGTCGGCTTTACGGAAGACTGGGGAAAGCTCTCCGAATCCGAGCATCCGCTCACAACCGGTGTATGCCGCGGGGATGTGCGCTTTACAACCAAATACCGCGAGAACAATATAGCGCTGGCCGTGCTTTCATCCGTACATGAATCCGGACATGCATGGTTTGCGCATCAGATTGATCCTGCCTACGAAGGGACAATCATCGGTTCCTCCATTGATGCCGGTCTGCATGAATCACAGTCACGCTTCTGTGAAAACCATCTGGCCAGATCTCTGCCGTTCTGGGAAGTCTGCTTCCCGATCCTGCAGAAATACTTCCCGGAACAGCTCAGCAGTGTAACAACAGTGCAGTTCTGGCGGGCACTGAATGCCGTGCAGCCTTCCCTGATCAGAACGGACGCCGATGAGCTGACTTATCCGCTGCATATCATGATCCGCTATGAGATTGAAAAAGGTCTCTTCAGCGGAACCGTATCCGCAGATGATCTCAGCACGGTCTGGAACGAAAAGTATAAGGAGTATCTGGGTGTGGATGTCCCTGATGATGCGGCAGGCATCCTGCAGGATATGCACTGGCCGTATGCGTATTTCGGATACTTCCCGACATATGCCCTGGGCAGTGCCTTCGCAGCGCAGTTTGCATATGCGGCAGGCAAGGACCTCGGCATGGACAGTCTGCTTCGTAATCGCGAATACGGCAAGATCATGGCCTGGCTGAAAGAACATGTGCATAAGTATGCCGGCAGATATGCGCCGGATGAAATCGTCCGCATGGCAACGGGTGAGGAATTCACGCCGGAATACTACCTCGGTTATCTTGAAAAGAAGTATACGGATCTCTACGGATTATGATCCTGAATACAGGCAGCCGGACCGATATTCCGGCCTTCTACAGCACCTGGTTCATCAACCGGATCAGGGAGGGAAGCCTGATGGCAAGAAATCCCTATTATCCGAAGATCATACACAGATACACCCTCGATCCCGCCACCGTGGATCTGCTGGTATTCTGCACGAAGAATCCAAGACCGCTGCTGGCACACGCTGAGGAGATGAATGCTTTCCGGCAGCTGTGGTATGTCACGCTGACGCCGTACGGTGCCGACATTGAGCCCAATGTGCATGATAAGCGGGGCATCCTGCAGAGTATACGGGAGCTCGGAAAACAGCACGGCAGCGGGGCAGTCATCTGGCGCTATGATCCGGTGCTGATCAACGATGTATACACAGTTGAATACCACATGCGTGCATTTGCGCAGATTGCCGCAGCCCTTGATGGTGCGGTGCAGAGATGCGTGGTCAGTTTTATCGACCTGTATGAGAAGACAAAAAGAAACTTCCCGGAAGTGCGGGAAGTGAGCAGGGAGGATCAGGAAACACTGATACGTTCCTTCGTGGAAAGCGGAAGCCGTCACGGTATGCGTATTCTGACCTGTCTTGAAAGCAGTTCCCTGGCACGGTTCGGTGCGGATACAGCCGGCTGTATGACGCAGGAACTGATCGAAGAAGTGATCGGGATGCCGCTGCGGGTGCCTGCCGGCAGGGGGATGACCCGGGAAGGATGCCGGTGTCTGCTCGGCAATGACATCGGTGCCTACAATACATGCGCGCATTTCTGCCGGTACTGCTATGCCAACTTCGACAAAGCGGAGGTGCTGGCCAATATGAAACGGCATGATCCGGATTCGCCGCTGCTGATCGGCAGACCGCAGGCGGATGATGAGATACGGGATGTGCGCCAGGAATCATGGCTGGATAAACAAATCAGATTGGATATATAACACAAAAGACCGCCGGAGCGGTCTTCGTGTGTGTGCCGGGCATGGCACATCTCCAGCTGGTGAAAGTCCAGCCACGGGTATTTGCCGCCAAGTGTAGTGAACCCCAAGTCGAAAACAGTAATGTTGGGATGAAAGAAGGGGCTAACAAAACTTCCGAGCCTACGGAC
>JAFUCL010000002.1 GCA_017459725.1 Solobacterium sp.
TCCTGCAAGATTTATTCGCTGGCAAAGGAAGGTATCCCTACACTGGCATATGATCCGACGAGCCGGCTGCTTGTAGAACAAGCTGTAGCGGCACTGAAAAGTCTGAATCAAGTGCTCTATCAAATACTAGCACAGATCAGGAAACTTGCGGAGAAAAGACCGGAATACGCAGCAGTCAGAGCGATGAGCGGAGTCGGAGATGTTCTGGCACCGCTACTTGTGGCGGAGGTCGGCGATCCAAGAAAATACCATTCCGGAGATGCCCTGATCGCCTGTATTGGAATCGATGTGCCTCCCTATGAAAGCGGACAGTTCAAAGCCTCTGAAAGAAAGATCACCAGGAAAGGGTCGAAGCAGCTCAGAAAGCTTGGATATCTGCTTGTAAAGAATCTCAGAAAGATCAAGCCGACCAAAGACACTGCAGTCTATGATTACTATCTGAAGAAGAAATCGGAAGGCAAGAAAGACAAGCAGGCAATCGTTGCGGCAATGAATAAGTTCTTCCGCATCTACTATGCAAGAGCCATGGAAGCTTATAGATCTGAATAAATAATCATTACAACCAGCCCGAAAGAAAACCGTCCCTTACAGAACGGATTTTCATAATGCATGTTTATATCTATGATAATTTCTGTTGACAACCCTTAGCGAGTTTATTTATGCCGTTACTGTTCTGTGTCCTGCGGCAAAGAAATCCGCAGGGCAAATACAGGCAGACTCTGCACCTGCATCGTACCGCCGGCCGACTGCACGGCTCTGCGCAAACCTGCCAGGCCGCCGGTTTCGGCAACCGGACCTTCCGGAGGCATGCCGTTGTTGGTAAACACAAATGTGATCCGTCCCTCATCTTCCCGTATCTTTACATACAGGTGATCACCGTCCGCATGCCGCACGGTATTGGCAGCGCACTGGTTCACCGCCTGTCCCAGCAGACTGCGTATACTCTGATTCTCCGGCATGTCTCCGTCAAATTCCACGGTGACACCGATGCGGTGTGCGGTCTGGATGGCTTCATTCAGGATATCCGGCTGCTTCTCCGGCTGTTCCGCTTCCCCAAGCAGGAAATAGCTGCTGAATTCCAACAGACGCAGTACTTCCTCTTCCTTCATCTGGTCGGGATGATCCAGGTAGTATTTGCCGCTGAGCAGCACACTGCCGAGCTGGTTATGCACGGTTGTACGGGCACGGTAGATTTCACGGGCCGGCACCAGGGCAGCTTCCCGGGCACTGACTGCTTTCATACGGTACTGCACATCACGCAGACGGCTGTTGATCCGGGATAATTCTTCCGTGATCCGGTACTGTTCACTGACGTCCGCTGCCGTAATCTGATCATATTTTCTGTTCAGGTGTTCCCTGGAGAAAAGCCAGGCATTGCCGGCATCGGTATGCACAACATAACTGGTATTCTCCAGTCTGCCTTTTACAGTAATTGTTTCCCAGAAGCGCTCCGCATTCCAGAGCACCTCCCCGCTGATCGTACGGCAGAGGGCATCCATACGCAGATTGCTCAGCAGCACATGTCCTTCATCATCGCAGATACAAACACCTGCCGGCAGGAAATCCAGGGTTTCCTTGATGGATGCGGGGGTAATATGCTCTGCCTGATATCGTTGTAATTGCTGCAGCTGCACAAACATGATCACTGCGGATATACAGCCAAGCAATGCGTAAACAAGCCATGGCAGTGCATACAGCCGGTGCTGGAATGCATAGAATGTTCTGCCATCCCCGACAAAGAGCAGATCCAGCAGTACTGCATACACCAGGAAATCAAAGACAAAATGCACACCTGCCGCAAGGATCCGCCGGTATGATATTTTCTCCTGCCACTCCATGACAAAGAGTGCCGTAACCGCAAACATGATGATCAGTCCGCACGTATACAGTATTTTGCCCAACGGCAGTGTCGCTATGCTCACAAAGCTTTTCATACACCGCCTCCGAAGCTGATCTTGATCACCAGCTGATCATCCTCTATATACGCAGGCACCGGCAATACCGGTACTTCCATAGTATCTGCCATGACGACAATGCCTTCTTCACTGATCCGCACCAGCAAATCCCTTGCCTTCCGGTAGAGCTGTTCGGCTGTCAGTTCCAGAATGTCGTAGGCACGGATTGCCTCGCGCACCGGCAGATCCTTGAGATTCCCTGCACTTACCGTAATATCCATCCCGCAGTAGCCAAGATAATGCGCCGTTTCCCGGACCGCGGAATACAGCTCATCACCGGTTACTGTGCTGCGTTCATTCTCAAGCAGGATAAAGTTTGATTTGCGTTTGACATAGGTGGTCAGCACCAGTGCCCTGGCAATCTTCTCACGGAAATCCTCTGTACCGGGTTTGGCCTCGGCCAGTATATCCGCAATCCGTTTCTGGATCGGATAGACTTCCTTTGCGGCTTTCTCGTACAGCCGGTTTCTTTCTTCAATGGCTGCTTTCTCGCTGGTGAGTCTGTTCTCCCTCTCCAGGATCTCGTTTTCCATGGAGAGTGTTTCGTTGGCATCCTGCAGGGTTTCATTCAGCTTCCGGATGACGCTCTCATCCGTCTGCAGAAACGCATATCCCCCTGCGACAGGCACACCGGAAAGCCGTCTGTCTTCCGAAAGATACACTGCTTCCCGCAGTGCCTGACGCATCTTATCACTGTCTGCTTCCACGGGAACGGCTGTTCTGTATACGGGCTGCAGATGACGGTCGGTGATCTCGGCCGGAATCTGCAGGGCACTGAAGAAACCTGCATAGTTGCGGTTGCTGGGAATCAGGTTTCTGCGGATGCACAGTTCAAATACCCACAGCATCATGAAGATATTGATTTCCGGTACATTGAACGGCACTCTCACCACGCCTTCAAACACTTCACGTATAACAAACATCACGATCCAGAGCACAAAAGACAGCAGAAACAAAAGACCGCCCTGCCATTCCTGCATATGTCTCTGGGTGCGGATCAGTCCCAGCACACCAAGCAGATACATCAAAGCAATCCATGCATAAACGGCATAGAACAAAACACCGTACGTATATCCCCCGCTCTGCCCGTACAGAGCACTCATATCCACGGCCGGTATAAATACCAGTCTGTGCACATCATTCAGCAATACCACCATCACCAATACCAGTGACACACCGATCAGTACAGCAGACACCCATCTTCTGTGCTGCTGGCCGTGCTCAATGGAAATACAGCTCATCGCAAACAGCACCGGAATCAGGATATTCGGAATGTAATACAGATACCAGCCGTACCGCTGCAGAAGAACGCTGTCCGTGGCAATTCTGTATTTGAACAGACGTACGGCCATATAAAAGATCATCAGACCTGCCGCACAGAGCATGTATCTTCTGGCTGCCGAAGGCAAAAGACGTCTGTTCACGGAGATCATCCAGGCTGTTATAAGACCCGTATAAATGAAATGTGTGGCGGTCATGACCATGGTATCCGTCAGCGGATCCAGTTTCACCTGGATCACATGCAGAAAGCCGCCGAGCAACAGAAAAAACACAAACAGTGCCGTATTGCGTTTTATCCTGCTGTTATTCATATTTGCTTACCTGATCCACTTGTCTGTAGGAACCGGCTGGTCAAATCCCCAGTCTTCCTCTGTTCCCGAAACAACCAGATCAAAGTCATTGTTGCGCAGCACCTGTGCGGAAGCGTAGTTCTCCGGCATTGTACTGGCCGTAATGATCTCTATATCGGTTTCCCCGTACAGATACTGCACCATCAGCCCCAGAGTCTCGGTAGCGATGCCTCTGCCCCAGGCTCTTGTCATAAACCGGTAGCCGACGCTGATCTTGTGGATGCTTCCGCGGTAGCCGTAGAATTCCGCCAGACCGCAGAACTGCCCTTCCTCGTATACACCGAGGATCAGCGACTCCTCCAGACATTCATCATACAGATGATCGATCACATAATGGATGTCATCATACTTCTTCTCATACAGAAACGCCGGAAGATATTTATATACAAGTTCTTCGTTCACCATATCCTGCAGGTCTTCGGCATCCCTCTGTGTCAGCTGTGTAATGACCAGACGGTCACTTTTCAATACAGGTATTTCTTTAAAGAATTCCTTCATCGTCATAAGCAAATGTCTCTCTTTATTAGTTATAGCACACATGCTTACAGGAAACGAATTCTGTGATCAGTGCACTTAAAAAGCTGCCCGCAGGCAGCTTAACTTACATAAACAGCGAAGCGATATGATAGACAATTCCCGACAGGATCAATGCTCCTCCGATGTAGAATCCTGCCACCCTTGCCGTCCATTTCAGGGAATGCGATTCCCGGTAGGTTGTGGAGAGCGCCATGACACACGGGACATTAAACGTACAGGCAAAGATGAAGGCCAGTGCTTCTGCCTTGGATACATTCTGCAGCATCATCCCTGTCAGTGCCGCAGCATCCATGGTTACGGTCTTGGCGTTGAAGGTCGCATCCAATACCGAACTCTGCCCGACAAAGATTGCATTCAGGACACCGAGCACTGCTTCCTTGGCAAAGGCCGAACTCAAGAAACCCATGAAGGTGCGCCAGCCCAGACCAAAGATCTTCGTAACCGGTTCAATGGCCGTGCCGATTCTGTAGAGCAGACTCGCTTCCAGAGCCCCGGAGGAGCTGTAGGAAAGCGCCCAGAAGATCAGGGAGATCAATGATACCGTACGCAGAGCTCTGTTGAAGATATCCCACGCCTTGTATAAGGCTTCCTTGAGGATATGTCCCCAGTGCGCCTTATGCACCGGCGGCAGTTCCATGACCATGCCTGCTCTGGCAGATTCCGGTGAAAGCTTCGGACCGAATACCTTTGCCACGATCCACATCATCACCAGCATGTACAAGAGAATTCCAAGACAAACAAGAACTGTTCCCCAGGCCGGGAAGAACATCCCGGAGATGACCGGCATAACCGCCCAGATGGAACCGCACGGCACTGCCCAGACTACTGCCATGGCAAGCATCTTCTGACCCCAGTTATCCATAACACGTGTGCCTGTTGTACCGCCGATCGTGCATCCGAAACCCATCAGGATCGGTGCCACAGCTTTGCCCTGCAGACCGAGCTTGGAGAGAATACCGTCAAACTGATAGGCAATTCTTGCCAGCATACCGATCTCTTCGAGATATCCGAAAGCCGTGCTGACACCGAACACAAAGGCTTCCATGGAAATCGAGAAGTACAGCGTATTCGGGATAATCAGACTGAAGACGGATACTGCCCATGGATGCACATGCAGGGAATTCAGGAAGTTTGCAATCGGCGGATTCAGCAGCGGCGGAATCATGGAACCGATCAACATGAACGGCATACAGATGATGAATGCCGCAATGAAGGCCAACAGCACAAAACCGAGACTGATCAGTTTGCCGAGTACAGGTCTGGTCATCTTCTGATCGAGTTTTGACATGACATAAACCGTATTCCTTTGTTCACTCACCCCGGCAAGCATCCTGTCAATCCAGTCGTATTTATCCTGCGCGGATACCTCAGCGCCATCAGCGGACACCGGCACTGATGCCAGTTTGTGCGGAGAAGCCAGTTCCTTCTCAAACAGTGTTTTCAGCGCATCGTAGTCTTTGTTTTCAGCTGCCGTAAACGGAAGCACCGGAATGCCGAGATGTTCCTGCAGGAGCTCTGCATTGATCTCCTTGTTCTGCATCTTTGCGACATCCATCATGTTCAAAAGCAGCACAGCCGGTGTATCGAGTTCTGCAAATTCCGCCAGCATATACATACTGCGCTGCAGCTGGGAAGCATCCACCAGCACACAGACCAGATCTGCCTCACCGCTCTTGATGTAGTTCTCGGTAATGACTTCTTCATCGGAATTGCCGGAAAGACCGTAGCTGCCGGGCAGATCGGTAACCGTATATGTCTGTCCGTTCCATGTATAAGTGCCGTCTTTCTTTTCGACGGTTTTGCCTGGCCAGTTGCCTACATGCTGGCGTGATCCGGTCAGCTGGTTGAATACCGTGGACTTGCCGGAATTCGGCTGTCCGAGCAATGCAATTCTGTTCATGCCTTCACCTCCGCTTCTATGCGTTCACAATCCGCCCTGTTCAAAGCCAGCAGGGTTTCCCGCACATACAGCAGCATCGGCATATTCCTGTCATTCCGCACTACCTGGAACGGAACCCCCTCCGTCAGTCCGATTGATGCGGTACGGTTCAGAAAATGCGCATCCCCCTGCAAAGTCTTCACCCTTGCGTTTGTACCTGCCGCCAGTTCATTCAGCTTCATACATACCCTTCCTTTCCAACGAATATATCAACTGAAGTTAGTTGTAACTAACATGTATTGAAATGAAAACCCTGAAATACCAGGGCTTATTCAGATGCCGAAGAATTCCCGCATACCGGGCCGGAATACCCTTCCGATCGTTTCCGCATAATGCAGTGCCTCTTCACGGGTAAAGCCGTGAATGACTGCTTCCGCAACGGCTCTGAAATAGGTTGTAACCAGCAGATGAAACTCTGCATCACGGAAGTCATTCATTGGAATACCGCGTTCACGCAGTCTGCGCATATACTCCATTGTGGAGCCTTCCTCCTTCACTGCCAGATCATGCAGGAATGTTTCATACCGTGTCCCCTGTGATTTGGTCAGAACCAATTGGAACACGTCCAGATGATCGTAGATATACGCCATCATATCGACCGTATCCCTGCTCTGCGACATGATCTCGTCCGGATCAACGGTTGCCGCATTCTCAAAGTATTCCGTTTCACGGGCCTGGTAATTACTGAAGAAATCGGAAATCACGGGTTCCGTCAAAGACGCAAACATCGCCTCCTTGTCGGGAAAATGTTTGTACAGACCGGATACCGTAATCCCTGCATCTGCCGCAATCCTCCGCATGGACGCATCCGCAAATCCGTATGTCATGAATTCCTTCTTCGCTGCTGTAATGATCCGGCTGTGTGTTTCTGTTTTATCCTTGGGCATAGTCTTCCTTTAAAAGAACACTGTTCTCTTACGATAACAGAGTACAGTGTTCTCTATCCTCCTGTCAATTGTTTTTTTACCGGCTGATTATTTTTCTTACGGTCTCTGCGTACTCCCCGGTATGGTTCAGGGAGAATTCGCCGTGGTACAGCCCCGGCAGTTCCCGGACAATGCAGGAAGGCACCGTATTCTTAATCACTTCCGCAGACTTCCTGATCACGCCGGTTTCCTTTGTGCCGGTGAAGACATGCAGCGAAGCGGATGTACCGCTTATGCCATCCTTCAGGGCATAGGAAGTGCTGGCCTTCATGAACGCCGTCATATCCTCCCTTTTGATGAGACATGTATCCCGGTAATAGTCTTCAAAGTATGCAGGCTTTATGTGCAGGGCTTCAAACTGCAGCTTCGCAAAGGATCTGTTGGCAATAAGTCCGTAGCTGCAGGATATTGAAGGTGCAATCAGTGCACTGGTGATCTTCTGCGGGATGACGGCCGCACTCTCCGCCAGTGCATATATGCAGATATCAGAGCGCTGCGCAAGCATCTCCAGCAGAACCTGCGCGCCGAGGGATAAACCGCCGATGAAAAGAACATGTCCTCCGAAGTGTTCATCAATGAAGGCAATGATCTCGGCAGCATTATCCTCTATGGACGTAAACGGTCTGTCGCTTCCGGCATGCCCGTCCAGCACCGGCAGGATCACATGATATCTGTTCTGCAGAAGTTCTGCTTCCTCACGGTAATTCCACCACGAAAGCCCGCCGCCGTGCAGCAGTATTACAGCCTCTGTATTCTCTTTTCCGTATTCACGGTACTGCATAGATAAACCCATTATACCGTGCTCCTGACCAAACGAAAATGCGGCCTGCATGACCGCATTCTTGTTTACCGGTTATCTACTTTTTCGGGATACAGATCATGGTTTGCCAGTCTGTTTTCCGCAATCTGTTCCCATTTGGTGCCGGGACGTCCGTAATTGCAGTACGGATCAATGGAGATGCCGCCGCGGGGAAGGAACTTGCCCCACACCTCGATGTACTTCGGATCCATGAGTTTGATCAGATCCTTCATGATGATATTGACGCAGTCTTCATGGAAATCACCGTGGTTGCGGAATGTGAACAGATACAGTTTGAGCGACTTGCTTTCCACCATGCGCACATCCGGTACGTAGGAAATCGTAATCGTTGCGAAGTCAGGCTGGCCGGTGATCGGACAGAGAGATGTGAATTCCGGGCAGTTGAACTTAACCCAGTAATCATTCTCCTGGTGTTTGTTTACGAATGTTTCAAGCACGCTGGGATCATAATCCGTTTTGTATTCCGTACCTGAACTGCCGAGTTTGGTAAGGCCTTCCCTTTCACGCATTGTTATTTACCTCCGATAATGCTGTATTTCTCATTGTAGTCAAATGTATCAATGCCTTCAAACTGTTTTACCTTGTTTACGACAAAGTATGTCAGCGGTGTGCAGATGACTTCATATGCGACTTTGAAGAGATACTGGTAGAGGATCATGGAGAGCACAACGGAATTGTCCATGGTGCCCCAGAAAGAGATCATGATGAAGATAATGGAGTCAAAGCCTTCACCTACAACTGTAGAGAGAATCGTTCTGATCCAGAGATGCTTTCCCTTGGTCGCAATCTTAATCTTGGAGAGAATCATGGAATTGGAGAATTCACCGAAGAGATATCCTGCCAGAGATGCAAAGGCAACACGCGGTGTTGTGCCCATGACAATCTCATAGGCAGACTGGTTCTCCCAGTAACCCGGATGCGGCAGTGCAATTGTCACCAGGTAGATCACCACGGCAAAGAAACTCATCGCAAAGCCAAGCCAGATCAGCTTGCGCGCTCTTGCAAAACCGTATACCTCGGTAAATACATCCGCAAGAATATAGGTCACCGGGAAGAGAATCACCGCTGCCGGAAGCGTGATGGAATCACTGACAGCCCACAGTTTGCCGGCCGTGATATTGGAGAGAAGCAGACAGACAACATAGATAACACCTATGTACATAAAGAGAGAAGACACTGTTTTGTTTCTGTTCATATATACCTCACACACAAAAAAAGCATCACAAAACAGGATGCCATAATGAAACAAACGTTCAATTACAGTCCTGGTTTTGTTTAACGACAGGATGGCACTAACGAACTGTCGGCAGTAAAACTGCTGTTTCAATATATCATTAATAACACCAAAGTCAAGCTGTCACAGCCTGCATACCATGATGTATTCTTCATCCGTTTCCATTACAGTCACAAAGCCCGTCTTCGTATACAGTTTCACGGCAGGATTCGCCTTCTGCACGGATAAGGATACCTGCCTGTATCCCTTTTCCCTGAGCACCTGCAGCATCCCCTTCATCAGTTCAGTGCCGATGCCCTTTCCTCTGTACTCCTTGTACAGGGATATGGCAAGTGAAGGTGTGTCATCATCCACATGCCCGTAATCATGCATGATCCGCGACCAGACGCAGCCGATCACTCTGCCGTTGTCTTCCGCCGCAAGACAGTAATCCGCACTGCCTTTGCCGAAGTCTTCATAATAGAGTTTCAGCTCCGGCTGTTCAACGATGGACTTATCGGGGGCTTCAACACCTTCCGGTATGAAGATAGCCTCATACAGGAAATCCCTGAGCAGATCTGTCTCTGTATCTTTCAGTGCCCGGATCACCATATAAACTTCCTTTCCTCATTACTGTTTTTCCCATGTCAGTTCATTCCGGTATACATGCGCAGATCCGCTGCTCATCACACCTTCCACCGCAAATGAGATTTCATAGATATCTCCCAAGGGCATACCGGCTTCTTCCCAGATTCTGAAATGATCGGATACGGTGATGGTTCCCTGTGTGGAAGGAGTTTTTCGGATACTCCAGTACTGGATGAAGGTTGTGCAGTCTCCGTTAATGGAAGGAACGTTTTCCCTGAGGGCTGTATATACATCATACTCTGCACCGTCCACCGTATAGGTACCAATATATTCATACTGATTATTGGCATCCGCAAAGGTTTCATTGGGACGCACCTCTCCCCAGTTTTCGGAGATGTAGAATTCCACCAGCGGATTCTTCGTCCACCCGTATACACCGAGAATGGACTGACCGGACGGACTGTAGTCAGCACCATATGCCAATTTGATTGTACCGAAAGATGATACAGGTTTGAGATCTTTGAACTTCTGCCCTATCCGGAACACAACGTTATGCGTATCATGCCAGGTACAGGTATAGGTTCCGGATTCTCCGGGTGTCATTTCGGCATCTCCGGAATCCTTCCAGAGTTCGCAGTCATAACCGTTGATATTCCTGATGGTATTTTCCGTAAAAACAACAGACTGAGCGGTATTGGTTCCGGATGACAGATTTCTCCAGGCAAATGTACAGACAGCCAGGATGAACAGTGCAAGAACAAAGATGATACTTCGCTTACGGTATTTCATTTCTGTTATCCTTTCGTTAACAAAGTATATACCGCTTATGACCTTATTTGTATGTTTTTGCGGTGGCCTGCTTTCTCCTCCAGATGATGAAGCATACAAAGCACATGGTGATCTGCAGCAATGTTGAGCACGGTGTCGCAAGACCCACTCTGAACAGGGATACAGGAATCTGTCTGCTCATGATAAAGGCAACCGGAATGCGCACAAAGAAAGCACCGGCAATGCCCTGGAACATGACAAATCCCGTATACTCCATACCGTTGAAGAAACCGATGAAGCAGAACAGGAAACATGTCAGAAGACAGTCAATGGCATAGGCTTTCAGGTAATCCGCCGCAGCCGCAATGACCTGTGCATCACTCGCAAAGATACCGGCCAGAAGATTGCCATGGAAGAACGTGACATAGAACATCAGCACGCCTGCCGCGGTGGATACCGCAACGGCACTCCACAGTCCCTGTACGGCTCGTTTAGGTTTGCCGGCACCGCGGTTCTGCGCCACAAAGGCAGCCATCGACTGCATGAACGCGGAAGGCACAAGCATGATAAAGCCGCATACCTTCTCTGCCACACCTACCCCGGCCGAAGCAATCAGCCCCAGTGAATTAACGATTGCCAGCACCACCAGGAAAGAGATACCGACCAGGAAGTCCTGCAGAGCAATCGGCGTTCCCAGCCTGAGGATTCTCTTAATGATCCGGCCGTCCCAGCGCACAGATTCTCTGGTCAGTTCAAACGGAAGTGTTTTCCTGCGCATAAGAGCCAAAGAGATCAGCACACTGATCAGCTGCGCCGCAACCGTAGCCAGGGCTGCACCCTTTGTGCCCATATGAAAGCCTGCGACTAAAAGCAGATCCCCTGCTATATTGCATGCACAGGCAACCGCCACCGTAATCAATGGTGTCCTGGAATCACCGAGTCCCCGGAATACACTGCCGATCAGATTGTAGGCAATGATGACCAGTGAACCAAGACCGCATATACGTATATAATCTGCCGTCAGAGCAAAGGCCTCCTCCGGTGCGTGCATGATCGAGGCAAACGATGATGAAAACATCGCCGTGATCACCGTCATGACAGCACCCACCGCCGCAAACAGCAGTAAGCCGCTGCCGACGATCCGTCCGCCTTCTTTCGGCTGACCCATGCCGATCTTCTCACCGATCAGTATCGTCATACCCATTGCCAGTGAGCTGACAATGCTGGTGAGCGTAAACATGATCTGTGATCCCGTTGCCACCGCCGATACATCCGCAGCTTCCGCAAACCTTCCTACAATAAGCAGATCCACGGCACCGTACATGGACTGCAGAAACAGCGCCAGAAACACCGGTCCCACGAATCTTAACAGTGCCGGTATGATCCTGCCGTTGATAAAGTCTGTGTGTTCACTCATATATACTTCCCGTTCCCCTCTGTATAAAAAATAACACCCGGTTATCCTTGCAATAACCGGGCGCACCCGACATCTTATCGAGCATGACTTGCGTCCTTGGCGCTGCGGCGCCCGCTCCTCCGATGACCAGTTCAGTTTTCAGTACAGTTACTGATTATAGATGAACATACACAGAAGTCAATGACACCGCATTTACCCTGTATATGCATCCTCTGCCTTGTTGGTGAAATCCTGCTTCTCAAGCCACTGTTTCTCTTCTTCATTCTCAGGTATATCTATACGCTCAATCTTGAATACAACCGGACGCGTACCGTCGTTGCAGCAGGCAATCATCACCCTGTCATCATTTGTCCATCCCTGCATGATGGAACCTCCCTGCAGAGCTGTATATACATACCGGCTGACCGCATCCCAGGCTTCACCGCAGAACTTGCCGTTCATCAGGTGATAGAAATCATCCTGCTGGGGTGTTCTCTTCAGTACAAACGTATCCCCTGCCTTAAAGAACGGACAGGGACCGGATTTCGGATTGGCAAGATACTTCTCCTGTAAGTCCGGGAATACCTTTGTCTCCAGCACCGTAATCCTGCATTCATGTTTCATTTGTGTATACCTCCATCACTGACACTGTCACTGATCTTTTGACCGGCATCCTGTTTCTCTACCTGTTCGGTGAGATGAATACTGCGGTTGTTCCAAAGCGGCACCGGTTCATCACACAGAGACTTCGAGAATATCAGCGTCGGAAACTTATAGCACACAGGATCCTCCGGATTCAGATACTTCTCACTTGTATATCCGTTGTACTCGTAGAAAGCAATGGCCGCATCATTATCCGCTTCATCCGTGTACAGCCTTGCATACTTATAGTTCTTAGACCTTGCAAGATCCTCGAACATCTTCAGCGCTTCCGTGCCATAGTGGTGTTTGCGGTATTCCTCGAGAATCCCGAACCAGCCCAGCCATGCACTCTCATTATCTTCCGGATACTGATACAGACCGATAAAGCCTACACATACCTCATCATCATAGATCAGATAATAATCATACGGTGCTCTGCCATAGATACCGTCTTCGTAGTTGAGACGTGCACTCTCACCGGGAAACATGGCTTCCTGCAGGCTAATGGCATATTGAAGGTTGGATTCTGTAATCTTAATGAGTTTTACCATAGAGGTCTCCGATCTAAAGTCCGCCGTACCGTTCGTAATACTCTTTGAGGAACGTCTGTTCCTTATCATAGATTGCTTTCTTTTTCTCAGCAGTCAGTTCCTTCCAGAGTACGGGATGGAATGACAGCAGTGCAAGATCCTTTGAATAATACACAAAGCGTTTGCGTTCAAATTTCTCAAACGGGTTGGAAAGTATCGATCTCTTCAGCTCCGTATCATTCATCAGATATTCACGGTCATAGACACAGTTGTCACGGTCCACCGGCAGTCCCCTGTCAATACGGTCCAGATAGAACTGTCTGTATTCATGCATGAGCTCGTCTATTCTGACTTCACCTTCTGCATCTGCCAGTCTCAGCATGGCGCTCATAAACACTAGCTTGAATGAGAATGTCAGTGTGTTCTCATCAATGAAGTCTTCAAAGTCCTTGAGTATGGTTGTTTCATCGTGTATGCCGAGATTCTTCTCCGTCCGGATTCTTTCAATGTCGTTCTTCGAGAAATACGGCACCATGCGTGAACCAATCGGCAGCTGCAGTGAACTGATGGAACGGTCTTTCCGGTACCAGTTCATCAATGATGCCGTGCCGACAAACAGCTCTCTTGCGGCCTGTTCCGGAGACATATAATCCTTGTACTTCTCTTCAAATGTCAGGATATCGATTTCCTGCATGGCAACTTCCGTTTCGCTGAGTCCGAATATGGACAGGTAGTCGTGATTGTTGTTGATGACACCAAGGAAGTCTTTATACACGGGTATATGCATCAGTGAATTGAAGCACATGGGTGTCAGCTTGCCTTCGTAATTGTCTACCACATCTATTACATACAGGCATTCCTTGCCGGGATACTTTCTGACACCTCTTCCCATCTGCTGCATATACAGCACTTTGGAAAGTGTCGGTCTGGCCATCACTACAATTTCCGTCTGCGGTGAGTCCCATCCTTCCGAAATCATCTGGCAGGAAAGCAGAAACTGTATTTTCTTCTCGGCATACTGCTGAAAGATTTCATCGTTGTGCTTGTTGTTTCCGTATACCGCAGCTGCCGTGAAACCTGCTGCCTTCATCAGTTTCTCAAGTCTGCGTGCATGCTGAACGGAGACACAGAATACAATTCCCTGTTTATAGAAATCCTCACGCGGTGCGAAATACTTTTTCAGTGTTGCCACGATCAGCTCATTCCGGGATTCCACAACCAGTGTGCGTTCCAGATCTGCGTAGTTATAATCCCTTCCGTTGTAGCGCACTTCGGAAAGATCAATATTGGACAGCAGTCGGTAACATCTGATATTGGCTATGACATTCTTTTCGATTGCTTCCTCAAGGGTCATCTGGGTGCGGAAGTTTCCGAAGATATCTTCAAGTTTCTTTCTGTCCAGACGTTCCGGTGTTGCCGTCAGACCGAGCAGATATTTTGGGGTGAAATACTGCAGCGTCTTTGCACAGTTTGCAGCCTGGGCATGCTGGGCTTCATCAAAGAGCAGATAGTCATAGTAATCCGGAGAAACTTCGTGTCTGCGCAGGAAGGTCCGGTTGTACAGCTCAATGGTGATATCCAACGCACCGGTGAATGCCTGTGTTCTTTTCTCCCAGTCTGCACGTATGGCTTTTGAAGGAACCATGATCAGTACACGGTGTATCTTTCCTTCCTTTGCCAGTCTGCCGATATCCTCCAGGGCAATCTGTGATTTGCCGGAGCCTGTCGGACATACGACAAGCGATGTGCAGATACCCTTTTCACGTGCTTTTTCAAGATCATGCAGAATCGTTTCCTGGTGTGTATATAATGCAAACGGTCTGGCCGCACTGATCATGTGTGCATTCCTGAAGTTTTCCTTCGGACCGAGATAGTTCCTCACTGTGTCAACTGCCTGATTCCGGAAGCGCAGATTTTCAAATGAGAACCGGTATGTGCGGAAACCGTACAGACTGAGAATGTTCTGTTTGTTCAGCTGTCTCCGGTATGCCTTTTCTCCGATCAGCTGCGGATGGTGATAATGCACACCATTCTCCTCAACGGCACACGGACCGGAGGAAGTCTCAACCACATAATCCACAAACGCATTCTTGCCATTGCCCAGGGACAGCGAATACTCCTTCTGCAGATAGTTCACTGCATCATATCCGTATGCTTCTATAAATAAATCCTCAAACTGTTTTTCCAACGGTGTGTTGTCCACATGCGCTTTGTCAAAAGATCCCCCGTCATCATCAATGGCAAGACTGTCGGGATCCGTATCCAGCCAGTTCAGGATTTCTTCAGTAAAATCTTCTTCTCCGGAAATATCAAAACGGTAAACCCGTGACGATCCTTCCATATACCCGTTCTGCATTTCACAGTATTTGGAATAATCAAAGAGTTTACCGGATTCTGTTTCACATAGGTTTATATCGAGAAGCAGACAAATGCCGTCTCTGAAAAGAACAGCAGACCTGTGCATGTCATCATACCAGTAGTCTTCTGTTCTTCTGAAACCGGCACTTTGCAGTTTCTCAAAGCTGATCATTCAGCCCTTCCTCAATATGACATTTAGCCATTTCTCTTCACTTCTTCCGGGTCTTGCATCACCTGACACCCACTGTTCCAGCACTGTCAATGCCGGCACTGTCTTCAGGAATGCCGCAAACTTCTCTTCCGTGAAATCGGTGAAGTATCTGCTGTTTCTTAAACCTTCAAAGTCTCCGTACTTATAGGACACGTAGAGGATGCCGTTCTCTTTGAGTGCTCTGTGCATTCTTACGTATATGTCAGCCATCTGTGCAAAGGGAACATGCAGTATGGAAGCACATGCCCAGATACCGTCATACTTCTCTGTTTCTTCAAGATCACCGAACAGCATCTGCTTTACCGGAATACCTGCTGTCTTTGAAGCAATCCGCACCATCTCTGCAGATCCGTCGATTGCCTCCACGGAATATCCCTTCTGTATAAAGTATCTGCTGTCTCTGCCGGCTCCGCAGCCATAGTCCAGAATCAGAGATCCTTCCGGAAGATACTTCAGGAATCTGTCCTGAATATCCGAAAACTCCAGATCAACAGTAGTACTGGTGAACTGTTCTGAACGCTGGTTGTAATACTCGATCGTTGTCTGTTCTGTATTTGTCATAATCACCCCACAGAATAATAATAAAGCATTCAACTGCTTACTTGTTATATTTCCGGTGTATATTCCTCATCCGCAATACCCCAGTTACAGTGTCTTTCCTGCAGTATATACACAATTGATTCCATGTACTGCTTTTCTGTTGTTATTAAGCTGTCAATGCAGTACAGTATGGTTGTAACACAAATGTGTTACAGGAGGCGGTTATGAGCACAACTGTAACAATCCGTCTGAATGACGAGGAAAAGGCAGTCTTTGACGAATATGCAAGTATATACAAAGGAGGTCTTTCAACCATGATCAAACAGCTGGCACTGGAAAAAATACAGGATGAATACGATCTTGCGGCAGCCCGGAAATTTGAAGAAGGCATAAAAGACGGTTCCGTTACCATCCGTCCGTATGAAGAACTTCTGAAAGAAACCGGAATCAAATGATATGGCTTACCGTTTTTACACTTCTTCAGACTTTGACAAACAGTTCAGGAAACTTGATCCTTCCGTACAGCGCATCATTCACAAATGGATCATGACACATCTGATTGATACGGATGATCCCCGTTCCTTCGGAAAACCACTCATAAGTAATCTAAAAGGATACTGGCGATACCGAATCGGCAGCTGGCGTCTTCTGGTCCGGATTAATGATGATGAATTGATTCTGATAGCCGTGGATATTGATCGCCGCAGCACAGTTTACCGTTAGTAAAGCAGTATACCCTGTACATGGGCATACTGCTTTCTTTATTCCTTCCGGAAGATACTTCAGCTGATACAGAATATCCCTTTTACTGCTCTGCCACTCTATCCGTAAGCAGCGGTCTTACTTTCTTCGGTCTCAGTATAATCAGTGTTGCCAGGGAGTATAGACCACCCCACACCAGAATCGTTCCGGCACCGGCTGATCCGATCTGGTTGATACTGTCGGAGAGTTCCTGACCGGACAGTCTTCCTGTAGCAATGAAAGCAAGGGTGTCCATCAGGGCATGCAGAAACATCACATACCAGAGATTCCTGCCTGTGCGGAAGTAAATGGCACCGGTATACAGTCCCATAAATGCTGCTGTACCGCACTGCACCAGTACAGAGAATACAACCGTATTGGGACGCAGCAGATTCAACAGATGCGCAGACCCGAACACAACCGCAGCCACGATACATGCCAATGCCACATGCCATACACTGTCTTCCCCGAAGTATTCATGCAGAGACCCCTGTAACAATCCCCTGAACAGAGTCTCTTCGCAGAATCCCACCAGACACATCTGGGCCAGGAAGCAGAGTATTTCTACCGGTGTGGCGACCGGCTCCAAGAGATACGCAAGACCCAGTACAAAGTACAGCAGACACTGTATATACAGAAGACCGGCAGACAGCCAGTTCTTCTTCAGCAGTCTCTTCTTCGTACGGAAGATAGCTGTTTTCCGCAGCAGGATCACCGCAGTCAGTACGGTAACCGCAAAGAATGCCTGGGATGCCAGATACCCGTAAAATGTATTCTCAAACAGTGCACCTATGTGTTTGCCGATGATACTGTTCAGAAGCGGACATAACAAAGCTGCGATGAGAGCGGCAATGACATCTCTTCCCTGTTTTTTCTTCATGGTAAATACTCCTGTGTAATTGTTCTCTCTTTTTGTGTAAGCAGACGCTCTTGTGTAGTATGCCAATTACATTATAAGCGAGGAATCGGGTATGGCTGAATTTCAGATGACAACTACACAGGATTTCATCAACTAAATCAACAGTCTTCCCTATGGTGACAATGACTGGTTCATTGCCAGAGCCCTGCTCTCCTGCACCAAGGATATCCTCTCCCTGACCCTGGAGGAACTGGCAGAGAAAGCAGGCACTTCACCTGCCTCCTTCAGCCGCTTCTTCCACAAAGCAGGATTCCGCGATTTCCGCAGTTTCAAAGCGCACTACGCCGAAGAGATCCCTGCCGCAAAAGCCTATTATGCGCAGCTATTCCTATCCGGCCGTGCAGGACTGGCTGTTCTCTCATAGGAAAGCAGAACCGTTCCGTTAAGCAGTATGGACATGCTGTTCCGGGAGAATGAAAAAGAGCATTCACATGCTCTTCTCAGTATTCCGGAACAGAAGTTCCTGAAGTAATACAGTCAGTTTTGTAGAAAACCCTTGGCAGTGTGTCTTCCGGATACATGCCGAATGCTTCGCTGCATTTTCCTTCACGGTAGAGATGCAGGATTTTCTCTCCGTAACGGATAATCTTTTCAACCTGTCCGGCACTCTGTACACCGTCTCCGTGTCCATACCAGCTCCGGTATCCCTGTTTCAGGTACCTGAGCAGTACAGGTGCTTTCTTCAGCCAGTCCTCTACATTGAGACATCCGGGTCTCTGCAGGAACATGTAGGGGTTGCAGGCGTCACCGGAAACGATGACTTTGTTATCATGATCAATGAAGATCCGGCTCCCGGCAGTATGTCCGGGAATTTTTTCGGTGACGAACTTTCTGTCCCCCAGATCGAACACCGTATCATCACTGATCGGAAGCACGGTGCAGGGTTTGTCCGAATCCGGGTTGTAATCCATACCGGCTCTTTCACACATTGCCCTGCTTGCCTTGGGTCCGAAGAAACTGTCGTAGATGCTGCGCAGATCATCGGGATCTGCCCAGTAGCTTCCGAACTGACCGGCAGCACCGATGTGATCAGGATGTCTGTGGGTTGCGGCAACGATCAGCGGCTTGTCTGTGAGCTTTCTTACAGCTGCCAGCAGATCACCGGCTCCGCATCCCAGATCAATCAGAAGTGCTTTCTCGCTGCCTGTAACCAGATACAGATTCACGAAATCATTCTCCGTAATCCTGTACAGACCTTTTGATACTTCTTCTGCTTTATGATACCTGTCAAGTTCAATCATAAGTAGGTCCTTTCTGAACAGAACTGCTGTTTGCACAGCAGTTCCGTAAGTGTTGATGCTTTAGTCAGCGAGTTTCGGTGCGGATACGTAGTCGCTTGCGTATGTGGATGCGGACGGGTCGAATCCGAACATACCGATATCCATCTTCAGGATGCCGTCCTGGGCAACTTCGATGCTCTTGCCTTCATAGAGAGCTTTACAGATACCCTGTTCCTTCAGATACTGGTTGAAGGCATCCAGGTTTGCATCACTCGGGTCTTCTTCGGCAGCGAAGAGCAGGTCTGTAAGCTTGTCGTCATGCGTGAAGCATACGGAACCGTTGGACCATGCGTTCGGGTTGAAGTTTGCATCCCATACAGGGATTACATGCTGGTAGAAGCCCTTTGTCTGCAGGATCATATCCCATTCAGAGGATTCGAAGGCGTACTTCATGTAGAGAGCCTGTTCAACAGCGAGGTTGTTTACTTTGAAGCCTGCTTCTTCGAGGTTGGCAATCATAACGGAACGTGTGGAATCCGGTGCGAGCATGGATGTCATGACTCGGATTTCAACTTCACCCGGTTCATAGCCGGCTTCCTTGATCAGTTCTCTTGCCTTTTCAGGGTTGTAGTCAAAGTAGTCTTCATCTTCCCACTTAGCGAGGTATCCGCCTGTTTCGGAGTTGCCGAAGCCCTTCAGAACATGTGCTGTATCAGCGTTGTAGCCTCTGGAGAGATACATAGCTTCAGAGTCGATTGCATAGAGAGCAGCTCTGCGGAGCTCAGGGCTCTTGGCAAAGACGGATGTGCTGTTTTCATCGCAGTTCATGAAGAGAACGCTGAAGGTCGGAGTTGTGATGCCGATATGAACGTTGTAGCCTTCCAGCGGCTGTCCGTTGTCATAGAAGCGGTGCAGGTTTGTAACACCGATGCCGGCATAATCAAGTTCCTGTGTTTCCAGACCAATGGAACGCATAGCTTCTTCAGCGATGACCTTCAGAACGATTTCCTTAACGTTGCGGGATTCGGTCGGGTTCATGTCATCCTTGTTTGTCTTCCAGTAGTTGTCATTGGCGGTCATAACGATCTTGGAACCGTCCACAACTTCCTTGACTGTATAAGGTCCGGAGCATGCAGGATCCTTCATTCTTTCGTTTTCGTCAGCCTTTTCATACCAGTCTTTGGAGATGATGGACAGACGGCTGTCGCAAACCAGGGTTTCAACGGTTCCCGGCAGCTTCTTGTTAACAACCAGACGCAGATGTGTATCGTCTACCTTTTCGAAGGAAACAACGTCGGTCTGGTACGGGGAGAACATATAGTTTTCAGCGCACATCTGATAGGACCAGAGAACATCGTCTGCCTTGATCGGATTGCCCTTGGAGTCTGTAACGTTGTCAAACAGTTCAATGTCATATGTGTAATCATCTACAGCAGTGATGGACTTGCCGATATAAGGCTTTGCTTCATCAAGCGAGTCACCTGCTTTGATGTAGAAGAGCGGTGCGTACAGGTTCTGCTGAACCATGGTTCTTGTAGCACTGATTGTGCCGAACGGGCTTACGTCTGTTGAACTGGAAGCGACGGCGATGACGATTCTGTCAACCGGCTCTGTCGCTGCTGTACGTTCTGTATTTGCGACTTCACCTGTAGCTGCTTCCATCTGGGATGTCGCTGTTGTTTCGTTGCCTGCGCCTGCTGCAGAGGAGCTGCCTGTTTCAGCTGATGATCCGCCGCATCCTGCGAGAATAGCTGTTGCCAGGAAGAGTGCTGAAGCTTTTCTTAACCATGCGTTTTTCATTTTCCTTGTTCCTTTCCCTTTCATTCGGATTATGCGGACCGTCGGCCGAACGGTCCTCCCGTTTGTGAGATTCGCGTTTATCTCACTGTTTTCTTTCGGGCAATTACAATGTAATTCATAGTCAAGTATTCGAAAAGAAATTGTTTCTTTTGTCAGAAACCTTTTGTTTTTGGTATAATGCAGGTGAGGATAAAGACATGACAATTACACAATTGATCTATTTTGACAGTGTTGCGCAGACCCTGAACATAGCAAGAACGGCAGAGACATTCCATGTCACCCCGCCGGCTGTTTCCAAAGCCATCCGTGATCTGGAGAAGGAATACGAAACGGCATTGTTCATCCGGGACGGCAACAAACTCCTTTTAACCCAGGCCGGCAGCCTGTTCCAGGAAAAGATCATGCGTTTTCTGAAACAGTACAGGCAGCTGGAAACAGACCTGCATACAGCCGACACCGCGGTACAGAAACCGTTCGTGCTCGGGGTATCCGGTCACTTCGTACAGTGCTCCTATCCTGTTCTGTATAAGTATCTGGAGAAGAATGATTCCGGTATGAATATCAGTCTGGTGGAGGAAGGCATTGAGGCAATCGACAGACTCCGCCTGGGCCTGATTGACGGTATTCTCTGGGCTATCAATGATGCCGATCCCGCATTTGATTATCAGTTCAAAGGCAATACAAAATCCGTACAGCTGGGTTCACTGCCCTTCCGCTTCTACATCCGCAGAGATCTTTTCAGGCATGATACGCCGGAAATCAAAGCATCTGATCTGAAAGGTGTTCCCATTGTCTTCAGCAAACCCAATGCCAAAACCAACTATCTGGAACAGATTCTGATCGATGCCATCGGCACACCGAATTTTCCGTTTGTGACCCACCAGCTGCACATCGGTATAGTTGCCGTAAGAAACGGAACCGCAGGAATGTTCCTGCCGGAATTCGACTATGGCTTCGGACCGGATATCGGTGTCTATACGCTGCAGGAATTCCAGAAAACCAATGTCTATTTCCTGTATCAGAATGAACACCCCGACACCTTCCGGATCGTTGATGCACTGCGTAAATTCTATTCACCGAAGAAACCGGACAATAAAGCAAAAAAATAAAATACTCCGCGCATACAGTCCGGCTGATGCCTCTGCGTGCCGAAATGCATTCACCCCGGAAGTCAGAGCAGACATCCGGGGTTTTCAGTAAAAGAATCCGCAGAGTCCCTGCGGATTCACTCTTCAATTGTCTTTACAAAGAACCCAAACCATACCACATGTGCCAGCCATACAGCCGCAAGAATCATACAGGGAATCCAGATCTGCTTCCGGGCCATCATGAAGAAGGCGTAGCCCATCATGACCGTTACACAGCAGATGATCCTGAGCTTGACCGGCATGGTCATCCCCTTCTTATCAACATAGGATTCCAGATTGTCCTTGTACAGTTTCGTCGATACAAACCAGTCATGCAGTTTTTCCGAAGAACCTGCATACAGGAATGCCGTTGCCAGATAAAACGGTACGGTCGGAAGCACCGGCAGAAATACACCGATTGTGCCAAGCACCAGACATATTGTGCCCAGCGTCGCATATACTGCTTTCTTCATAGCTTCTCAATTTTCTTTTCTCTGCTTTGCTGGAAATCACATGGCTGATTGCCATGATGGGATGATGAAAGATCATCCGCGGTCCTGCGTATCGCATAACCTTCCGGATCTGCTCGCGTTTCTCCGGCTCATAGCAGTGAACACGGCAGTTGGAACAGAATGTCTTGTTCTCCATGAACGGACATTTGTCAGAGCGCTGCACGGCATACATACGCAGTTCCGCGCATTCCGGACAGAGCTCTCCTTTCCTGCTGTAATGCACGTTCCGGCAGTACAGGCCGATCATCTCACTGACGACTTTTTTTTCCTTTTCTCTTTTCTTTTCGGTCTTTTTCATATTTTATACCTGCCAGCTGTCCTGCAGAAATGACAGGGTGAATTCCCAGGAATCTCTGCGGTTTTCATCACAGGCTCTCCTATACTTCCGTTCAACCCGGAACATACTGCTTGTCAGCGGCCGGAACATACAGGCATAGTGGCTCAGCGGCTGATAGTTTTTATGTATGTGCGGATGACTGAAGTTATGTTCATCCAGACGTTTCATCACCTGTGCACCGACCCAGGCTGCAGGCACCATTACATCCGAAGCACCGGATATCAGCAGCACCGGACCATTGATCTTTTCTACGGCAATGTCCGCAGCAGGATCATGCGCCTGCTTCAGAATCTCCTCATAGTAAAAAAGCATGTCCGGCTCCAGCCGTTTCAGAAAATTCCGTTTCATCTGCTTCAGATATTGTTTTTCTTTGCCGTCCGCTCCTGTATACGGCAGCGGTTTCCCGGCAAGTGAAAACGGAGAACCTGTTGCGAAATGCAGCCCGCCCTTGAAACTGCCAGTCTGCGTCACAGCATGAACGGGAGAGGCAGCCACAACACACGCAATATCTTCGTAAAGACTTCCGCACAGCAGTCCGTATTCAGCCCCGAGGGAGATGCCCCATACACCGGGATGCAGATTCTTATGAACCTTCAGCCACAAGCAGGCATTATGCATATACTCAACGGGTATGTTCATCGGTTCATCCGGTGTTCCTTCCGTATTCCAGTATCCGAGCGCGATCACCGGCATCCCTGCTTTAAAGAACATTTCAGCGGCCAGCCTCGTAAACAGAAAGCTTCCGTCCGTGCCGGAACAAACCACCATTCCTTTGCCCGGAAACCTGTTCTCAGACGGCTCATAATACATACCGAAGAAACCGTCTTCTGCAACGGTGAAGATCCGCGCGGGCCGGTACTGGGGTTTATTTTGTTTCATATGCATCACTTCACTTTCAGACTGTATATTAAATTAGTTATAACTAACCTACCGATAATACTATAGTTGAACTGTTCAAATATTTCCACTGTGCAGGTAAAAGCATTATTCAGTGCCAATGAAAAAGTCTCACCTTTCCTTACCGGGACAGATGAGACTTCGGAATCTGTATAAGACTACATACCGATCAGATCAAAGATACTGAAGGAAACCGTCACCTTGTAATCCCCTTCCGGACGCGGATACTTAACAAGTACGCAGCCCAGGCGGTTGCTGTAATACCAGCCGCACTCTGCCTGCTCATAATCCGGTCTGTAGAGAATATGCGGTATTTCGCTGTCATTCAGGGTTACCTTCACTGCGGACTTGTCCGGATGCACGATCTGCAGCTCCATGTGTTCCACGGCATTTGCTCTTTCACCCCTGTCCGCAAAAGACAGCACTGTCTTTTCTCCTGCTGTAACCGTGATTTCCGTACAGCAGTAATTGCCTTCGGTGTATTCGTTGGTAATGCCGTCATCGTCATACAGCATGAAGGATGCATCTCTGTCCGGGACAACGATCAGCTTCATGTCCTTTACGGGATCTGTCATGCGTGCATATTCACCAAGGGAAGCATTCATCGGCACAACTGCCCCGCTGATCAGGAACATCGGAATACTGCTTTCATCAACAGGTATGGTGATGGTCTGTCCGCCCGTATAGTGCGTACAGGTATGGAAGTCATAATAATCAGCACCTGCCGGCAGATATACCGTTCTTTCCTCTGCGCCCTTTTCCAGTACATTGGCAACCAGTATACTTTCACCGAAGAGGAACTCCGTGCTTTCGTTCCATGTCTGCGGATCAGCAGTGAATCTGCTCATCAGCGGTGCCATCATCGGCAGTCCGGTTTTATGCGCTCTGTACATGATGGAGTAGAGATACGGCGCAAAGGCATACCGCAGTCTGATTGCTTCACGGATCAGCGGTGTACGGTCACTGTACATCCACGGTTCGGTAACCGTATTGTCACTGTTGGTGGAATGAATGGAGAAACGAGGCAGGAAGATACCGTGCTGCACCCACCGCAGCAGCAGTTCGCCTTCCGGTGCAGGTCCGAAGAAACCGCCGATATCACTGCCTGTATTGGAAAGGCCTGACAATGACATGCCGAGCATCGTGGGAAGGTTGCCCTTCAGGGATTCCCAGGATGTCGCATTGTCACCTGTCCATACCTGCGCATATCTCTGTATGCCTGCGTGTCCTGCCCGGCAGACGGAGAACGGTCTGCGGTCGCTGTCATACTCAATCGTAGCTTCATTGGAGAGCCTGCACATGATATTGGCCATGACCGGCTTCACTTCACCGATCGTGCTTCCTTTGCCCTCAAATGATACCCGTGCATCGAGATCGGCAAGGCTGTCGTATTCGCAGTTGTCGTTCCAGACGGAAGTGCAGCCGTACACAAACAAATGATCCTTCAGATACTGTTTCCAGTTTTCCCTTGTATTTTCATCCGTGAAGTCCATGAAGTATCCGGGACCTCCCCACCATGTGCCCACGGCAGGTTCATCATTGTCCGGATTCTTTACGAACATCTGCTTCTGCTTCATTTCTTCGATGAGCGGATGCACTTTCAGCATACCCGGTTTCACATTGGCGGATACCGTGATGCCTTCCTGCCGCATCCTCTCAAACCATGCCTTGGGATCCGGGAAGCGTCTGTCATTCCATGTGAATGTGCAGCGCTTGATGCCCTCTTCCGTATCCACGGAACAGTATCCGGAAGACAGCTGGAAACCGTCCACCGGTATACCTTCGTTATCCGCATGTTCAATGAACTTCAGAATACCTTCATCGCACTTTTCCGGCATCTCCGCATAGTACATGGAAGAACCGAGATATCCGAGAGCAGCTTTGGGCAGGAACACCGGTTTGCCGGTCAGGTCTGTATAGCGCTCAATGACATCATTGACCGACGGTCCGGCAATCAGGAACAGATCAATATCACCGGCATCGGCAGTAAAGGTCATATGCCTGTGCCAGTAGTTGCTGATCCTGCGGCCGAGGTCAAACGAACACTCTGCCGTGCAGTGATAGAAGTAACCGGAAGCCCGTCTGTTCTGTTCCGAAAGACGGATGAAGAACGGAATATGCTTGTAGAGACCATCTGTGACATCCGGATCATAGCCCAAAGAATCACCCTGGCTCATGCGCAGATACATCTGTGCTTTATCCAGCGGTCCGGTCTTTTCACCAAAACCATAAAAGTGATCATTCTTCTCGATGGAAACGGTATGCATGCGCCGTTTATTGCGGTCTTCCCGCAGCGCAAGTCCCGGTATTTCCTCATACAGCATCGTGCCGTCACGGTCCGCAACGGACAGACGGTATGGCGAAGCATGGACAATGACACGCAGATGTCTGCCGCAGATCTCCGCACAGACATCGTCATCCTCCAGGATACGCAGCTCTGCTTTGGCCGGCTCCACCCGTCTGCGCTCATCCGCAAACAGTGCATCCGTACGGCTTTCCCAGGCCGTCATCACCAGTGAATAACTGGCCTCATCAAAGTCACCGTCAAACCCTGCCCGTATACGCAGAATATCATCCGTCAGGAACCAGATCCTGATTGGTACGGCATTGGTCTGTATTTCAAAATATCCTCCGCAGTCTGTGATACCGCGGACTTCTGTGCATATGCGCATTGTCACTACCTCCGTCCGTATCCTGTGATACACACCGGATACCTTTTCTTTGTTATTTTAAAGTCCTCATTTGCACTGCGTTGGTACTGAATGGCTTATTTAGCGGATTTTTTGGACATTACATTCCGATATTTCACCACATTTGAAGAATTCAGTGCCATATTGA
>JAFUCL010000092.1 GCA_017459725.1 Solobacterium sp.
ATTGGCATAACCAGCTGAACAGCATTATAATATGTTCGCTGATCAGGTAGGGCTAGTACTTGATTAGCACTTTTCATATCTCCATTTTACCAATTCAAAAGAGGCTATAACAGCTTTTCAACTGTTACAGCCTCTTCTTTTGGTATAATCAGCGTAATGACACCTAAACACAGAAAGAGAAGAAGAGTGAATCTTTTCAGGGTTCTGCTGTTACTGATGGCGGGAATCCTGCTTTTTGTGATTGTGTTTGCGGCGCTGCTCAACCTGAGTGCACCGGTGATTACACCCGGAAACTATGATCTGCCGCAGACTGAGGAACCTGCGCCTGTGGAGTACTACGATCCCGTGTATAAGCATACCTACAGCTATGAGAACTTTACGATGAACAACGGGGTGCTCTCCTATGAGGATGAGAACTACCGTTCACAGCTCGGCATCGATGTAAGTGCGCACCAGACTGCCATTGACTGGAATGCAGTGGCAGCCGACGGTGTGGAGTTTGCCTTTGTGCGGGCAGGTTACCGCGGGTATGAAACCGGTGAGCTCCATGAGGATGACTGCTTCCGTGCCAACATCGAAGGTGCGCAGGCAGCCGGCATTGAGACCGGTGTGTACTTCTATTCCCAGGCAATGAATGAAGAAGAAGCCATAGAGGAAGCACAGTTTGTTCTGCATCTGATCTCGGATTACGACATCGACGGCACAATCGTATTCGACATGGAAATCAGCACCGATTATGACCGCATCATTCACATGAACAGGGATGAGAAGACAAATGCAGCCCTGGCCTTTGCCCGCACCATCCGGGAAGCAGGATATGTACCGATGATCTACGGAAGTGCATCCTGGCTGATCAATGATTACAAAATGGAAAACCTGCAGGATGAGTGCAGGTTCTGGGTAGCCAATTATCACAGTCTTGAACTGCCGTATGAATATGAATTCGATATCTGGCAGTATACAAACAAAGGATCTGTGCCCGGTATAGAGGGCGATGTGGATATCAATATCTGGATGGTCAAAAAGAATTAATCGATGCTGCGCTCTCGTATTGCCGTGCCGGCAGACACCGGTTCAATGACACCGCGGGTGAGGTCTCTGATCCCGGCGGGAATATCCTGACCGGCCGGTGCTTCGAATGTGCAGGTGACCTGTTCGCCATAGGCAAGATCGGTAATGTCGGTATTGCGGCGCAGCCAGTTCTCCAGGGTTCCGCACATGTCATACGGATAGGTGACCTTCCATATATTCACCGGCACTTCTTCGGTTTTGGGAGCGTGGGCAAGCGCGTCAGCCACAGCTCCGGAATAGGCTCTGATGAGACCTCCCGCCCCAAGCTTGATGCCGCCGAAGTAACGCACGACACATGCGCATACACCGGACAGACCGCTTTTGCGGATGCTTTCCAGCATCGGCACACCGGCGGTTCCGGAAGGCTCTTTATTGTCGGAGCTGCGCTGGATGCTGTTGTTTTCACCGACCATGTATGCGGTGCAGACGTGGCTCGCATCAGGAAAGTCGCTGCGCACCATTTCAATATAAAGACGTGCCTGTTCCTCGGTTTCACAGGGCATGACACAGGCAATGAACCGTGACTTGTTTATGATCGTTGTTTCCCGGTATTCCTCTCGCAGACGCATACTGACCTCTCCGAAATAATTATATCGGTGCGTGGTATAATAAACTAGGTAAAAAATATGGGAAAGATAAGACAGCTCGATGAACAGACAGCCAACATGATTGCGGCCGGTGAGGTCGTGGAAAGACCCATGGGGGTTGTCAAGGAACTGATAGAAAACGCAATCGATGCGGGGAGCACCCGTATCGATGTTTCTGTTACGGACGGCGGCATCACCAGGATTACCGTGCGGGATAACGGCAGCGGTATGGACAGCGAAGATGCAGTGAATGCATTCCACCGGCACGCCACCAGTAAAATCCGTTCACAGAATGATCTCTGGAATATCCATACCATGGGCTTCCGCGGCGAGGCGCTTCCTTCCATTGCGTCTGTTGCCAAAGTGACGCTGATTACCTCCGACGGCAATGAGGCGACCCGGCTGCAGATCGAATACGGCAAAACCGTGTCCGTTTCCGCATATCCCTGCGATCAGGGAACCGAGATCACGGTTGAAGGACTCTTCTACCGCACCCCGGCCAGACTCAAGCATCTCAAGAGCGGCTCCTATGAAAATACCCTGGTGCAGGATGTGGTGACACGATTTGCCATGTCGCACCCGGAGATAGCCTTTACATACCGTTCAAATGATCATGAAGCCCTGCGCACAAGCGGACAGGGTGAACTGCTGGAAGTCATCTTTTCCGCCTGGGGAAGAGAAGCGGCACAGAATGCTCTGCCGGTTGATTTCAGCGATTACGATTATCATGTGACCGGATATATCATCAAACCGTCTTTGACCAGAGCTTCACGCAATTACATGCATGTGTTCCTGAACAGACGCATGGTCAGAACATACCGCTTATACAAAGCCATACAGGACGGCTATGAGGATTTCATTGTCAAACAGCGCAATCCCATGGTTGTGCTGAATGTGGAAATGGATCCGCATCTGCTGGATGTCAATGTGCATCCTTCCAAATGGGAAGTGCGCATATCCAAGGAGACACAGCTGGAATACCTGATCCGTGACAATATCCGGGAAACCCTGAAGAATGCATTGCTGGCACCGGTCAGTGAGCTGAAGAAGACAGCCGAACCCGTGCATTACAGTGAGCTTTCCTTTGACATGGACAATAACCTCAGGCATCCGTATGCAGGTGAGGAAAAGAAACCCGTAACCATGCCTGTGCAGACACAGATTACAGTGCCGGTACAGCCTGAGGCAGTCAGGGAACCGGAAGTATACACAGCTCCGGAAATACATAAAGAACCCGAGAAGCGTTCCTTCCCGGAGATGACCGTAATAGGTCAGCTGCACAGGAAGTTTATTCTGTGTGCGGTTGAGCAGGGACTTGCCGTGCTTGACCAGCATGCCTGCCAGGAACGTGTGCATTACGAAGAAATACGTGCCAAGCTGAATGCCGAACCGGTCATGACCGACTGCCTGGTGCCGATCTCCGTACAGGCCGGCAACGATCTTGTGCAGCGCGTGGATGAAATCAACGAAAGCATCGCTGATCTGCACATTGTCTTTGAACCGTTCGGCCGGGATACTTTACTGGTGCGCAGCCATCCGCTCTGGATGCAGGAAATTGATGAAGAAGCCTTCCTGCAGGATGTTCTGGATAACTTCCGGAACAGCACGGAGTCAAAGTATGCGCGTATGGAAAAGAAGAAGATTGCCACGATGGCATGTCACCGCTCCATCCGCTTCAACCGCAGTCTGACGGTTGAAGAGATGCAGGAGGTGGTGCGCCAGCTGGCCCTGTGTGAGAATCCGTACCATTGTCCGCACGGACGTCCGACGTTTGTCATCGTGGATGAGAAAGAGCTGACAAAGGAGTTCCTGCGGTGAAGAAAGTACTGGTGATTGCGGGACCGACAGCCAGCGGAAAAACAGATTTCGCGGTGGAAACGGCACTGGCATACGGCGGTGAAATTATCAGCGGTGACTCCATCCAGGTGTACCGCGGTCTGGATATCGGTTCGGGCAAGGTGACACCTGAAGAGATGCGCGGGGTGCCGCATCATCTGATTGATATCCTGAATCCGGATCAGCAGTATACGGTGGCGGATTTCCAGCGTATGGCACGTGAAAAAATAGATGCGTGTGCATTCCCGATTATCTGCGGTGGCACCGGTCTCTATCTGAAGGCCTGTCTCTATGATTATGAGTTTGCCGAGGAGAATGAGGAAAGCTCCGTGGATCCCGAACTGGAAAAGATGAGCAGTGATGAACTGTATGAAATGCTGCTGCAGAATGATCCGGTGCAGGCACAGAAGATACATCCCCATAACCGCCGGAGACTGCTGCGGAGCCTGACGATTCTCAAACGCACAGGCACAGCCCAGAGTGAACTTGAGAAGGCACAGACGCATGAGGCTGTGTATGATATGTTTATAGCCGGATGCACGATGGACAGGGAGGTTCTGTATGAACGGATTGCCGGACGTGTGCGCGGGATGATGAAAGCTGGTCTTGAGGAAGAAGTCAGAGGTCTGCTGGATCAGGGATATACCTTTGAGAGTCCCGGTATGCGCGGCATCGGCTACCAGGAATGGAAACCGTACTTTGCCGGCACAGCCACTCTGCAGGAAACCGAAGAGGCAATTGTTCTGCATTCACGGCATTATGCAAAGAGACAGTACACATGGCTGAATCACCAGATGCCCGTACACTGGTTTGAAGCGGGTAATCCGGAAGACAGACAGCGGATGAAGGAAGAAATAGAACGATGGAAGAATCAGAACTGATACGGACAGAGCTTCTGATGGGGACGGACGCACTCGGCATACTGCAGCGCTCTACGGTTGCGGTGGCAGGGGTCGGCGGGGTCGGCTCCTATGCGGCGGAAGCACTGGCAAGAACCGGTGTCGGCCGGCTGATCCTGATTGACAAGGACTGTGTTTCAATCTCCAACCTGAACAGACAGATCATGGCTGTATATGATACGGTGGGAGTACCGAAAACAGAGGCAATGAAACAGCGGATTGCGTCGTATAACAGAAACTGCGAAGTCATCTGCCGGGAAGCATTTATCGATGCGGAAACCCTGGATCTGATCGACGGTGCAGACTTTGTCATCGATGCAATCGACACCGTCACAAGCAAGCTCGACCTGATTGAGGCATGTCACCGGAAGGGCATCGGCATCATCAGTTCACTGGGGATGGGAAACCGTCTGGATCCTTCCGCAGTATATGTGACCGATCTCTGGAAGACATCGGGAGATCCGCTGGCAAGAAGTGTGCGCCAGCTGGCCCGCAAGCGCGGTATGGATTATCCGATTGCGGTTATGATGAGCAGAGAAACACCAATCCGGCAGACCCGGACCGTGGATCCGGACGGAAAGACCAGAAAAGACAGAATACCGCCGGCCAGTGCAGTCTTTGTGCCTGCAGCAGCAGGTCTGCTGGCTGCCAGCTATGCAGTGCGTATCCTGACGGGAGGAACAGTATGAAAACGAAGACAAACATGAAGAAGATCACGGCAAGATTCCGCACCAGTTATATCTGGTGGGCAGTGCTTGTATCGGCAGGTGTGCTGCTGATTGAACTGCTGATCTACCGGAATACGATGCCGGGTGTCGTTACGGGGGTTATGCTCGCAGGCACGGCGCTTATGTGTCTGGTTCTGTCGGTCATCGGTGTGGCCATTGCGACATCCCTGACCAGGAGAAGTCTGAACAAACAGATCCTCAGCAGCGGCAATCCTGTTTCGTTTGAGTATGATGACTTCATTGAACTGGGATACAGCAGACATTTCTTTGTGTCCGATAACTGGCTGCTCTGGAACCGCAAACATGAATACCGTATTCTGAACCGGTTTCATCTGATCCGTGCCCAGGACCATCCCGGACAGCGTGCAGACAACAAGTATGCGGTATGCGAACTGTATGTGCAGGGTGAAAACAAACCGCGTCTGCTGTACTACACCAGGGAAAAGGGAATTGATGTGCCGGCGCTTCTGAATGACTGGATCGAAGACGGTAAAAGAGCTGCCTTCGGGACAACGCTGGCCAATACCGTGCAGAACTTAACGGCAGGCAAACTCTGTCCGGTCTGCGGAACCCGCAATAAGATCCTCTCCAGATTCTGTGAGAACTGCGGTTCCAAACTGTAACCGGTTCTGTTACAGCAATTTGACTTTCGGTCAGAATGCATTAATATAGAGTTTGTCCGTTATCCGGACAGAAAGGTTGGTGAATGAGATGAGTGAATTCAATCAATCAAGTGTTTATTCGGCAGAGCAGGGAGACCTGCGGAGCTATATTCTGAGTGTCTATACGAAGATGGGAATTGCCCTGGCCATTACAGCGCTGGTGGCGTGGTTCGGTTATAACAGTCTGGCAACAGGCGGCATCATGGCTTCCGTTCTTACAGGATCACCATGGATTGCTCTCCTGTTTGTCGCAGCCCAGTTTATTATCTGCATTGCTCTGTCGGCAGGTCTTACAAGACTCAGCAGCACAGCCTGTGCGGTTCTGCTGTATGTCTACGCGGCGATTACCGGTGTGACCTTCAGTGTGCTTCCCTATGCATATGATGTCGGCACATTCTTCGGTGCCTTCGGCTTTGCGGCGCTGATGTTCGGCTGCTGCGTTGTCATCGGTCATACGACAAATACGGATCTCAGCAGATTTACATCACTGCTGTTCGGCGGCCTGATTGCCATGGTCATTGCAACAATTGCGTCGCTGTTTATTCCGGCGCTGCGCAGTTCGCTGATCCTGAGCTATATCGGTGTTGTGCTGTTCCTTGGTCTTACGGCATATGATATGCAGAAGATCAAGAGCTTCTACTTCCAGACAGACGGTACGATCCGGGAGAATCTTGGTGTCTACGGCGCTTTCCAGCTGTACCTGGATTTCATCAATATCTTCCTGTACGTACTGCGTATTCTCGGCAACCGCTCCAACAACAAGTAATCCGTAAACCAAATATGCTCAGCAAGAAGAATGACCCTGTGAAGGCAGGATCATTCTTTTCTGATATGATGAAGGAGAGGAGGTGCTTCCTATGCTGTTTCGTGAACTGAAGTTTCGTGAATACTATCATCAGTACTTTATTCTTGAAGCAGATGACCTGACCGAACGCTGCCGTGATGTCATCGAAGTGGGTGAGCAGGACTGCTATGCGCTCTGTTCTTCATTTATCGATGAAACAGGGGCACTGTCAGTCAATGTGCTGGCGGTCGGAAGTTCTCCGGAGAAATGCCGCCGCGGTCTGCGCAGAAAAGCAATGCTCGGTATATTCGCATATGAAGAAGTGCTGAATCTTCCGGTGCAGACGGTTTCGCCGGATCTGATGATGGTGAAGAAGAACGCTGCCTGGATCAAAGACCGTGAAGCATATGCGGGTGATGATCTTGAACAGGTGCGGGCGGATTCGAGAATCGACAGTATCCGCAACCGGGTCTACCCGGATATTGTGAAGGTGGGCGTACTGGCCGGCCGTTATATACGTGAATACAACATGCGCACACTGCAGTTCAGCGGACCTTTCCTGGAAGGAAGACTGATCGGCATCGGCAGGAACCGTGACCGTCTGAAGAATGATGAACTGGTCAGAGCACTGCCGTATGTATATTCGGAAGGGTTCCGGCTGCTGGCTGTCTTTACCGGCAATGAACTGTCTGAAGATGACCGCAGGGCATATACTGAGTTGATGCACCAGGGGAGCATGGGCGGTTTCGGCTTCGGCAGCTCCCATCTGAAAAGCTGAAAGGATAACGTAATGAGCTCTTCAAGAACTGTTAAATACACATGCCCGTACTGCGGGAAGGAATTCGATATTGAGGTCTATGATTTAGTACATGCCGAAAAGGATCCGGATCTGCGCGACAGATGCATTTCCGGCGATATCTTCCGGCATTCCTGTCCGCACTGCAAGACGGACTTTATGGTGCAGGCACCGCTGGTCTATGTGGATGAACCCAATAAGTTTGTCATCTGGCTGAGTACGCAGCCTGTCAATGAAACACTGCGGAAGCTGGCGGAAACATTGGACCGGCAGAAATACCGTCTGCGGCGCTGTGAAACCGTGCAGGAATTCACTGAGAAGATTGAGATTCTTGAGGACGGTATTGATGACGTCATGGTGGAGCTTGCCAAATATGACTGCTTCATCGAGTTCACCGACAACAAGAAAGGCAATCCCGAAGATATCACATCCATTGAATACCAGCGGGTTGAGAACGGTGTTATGAAGATCAATGTCCGCACCGGCGACAAGGGGATGTCCTTCCTGATTCCGGTATCCATGATGGAAGCGGAGATGGAGGAGAACAGCGAACTGTACGAGACAGACAACGCATCCTTCCCATGTATCAACCGTAACTGGATCATCGATCTGTTTACGGAGAGTGCCGGCGAAGCATAATGAAAAGGAGCAGTGCTCAACGTCATTAAGTTAAGCTTGCGCTGAACTGATGATGGATACACTCATACTTACAAACGGTATGGGTGTTTTTTTCTGATCTTTTTATCGTAAAAGTATTGACAGAATCATTAAAATCGGGCGCCTCCCTCCGGGA
>JAFUCL010000093.1 GCA_017459725.1 Solobacterium sp.
ATTAAAGAAATAACCAGATCAGCAGGACCAGCAGGTTCTGCTTTTCAATGGTATCCTTTTCCGGATTGCCTGGCTCTCGCCACCGGAATTGGGGTGGCTCTGATGACCGGTATGGGTGGCTCCGCCACACCGGAATATTCACTTGTGTGATCCATATCGAACACTTCAACCGGTACACAGTTAATTGCCAAATTATCTAGCAGCTGATCATAATTCGTAATGGAGCCAATGGTGATAATTCCTGTTTCACACTGTTTACGGGCTTCCTGAAAGTATTCATTCGGTGCTTTCTTTCCGATTGTTTTATTGACTTGTGTATCCAGGTACGCAAAATTACCTTCCTGGTTGTACATGGACTTTTCATAGCCATTCGATTTCAAATATTCCTTGGGGAAGATATGGTGCACATCACCGCCTTCAATCAGTTCTCTCACCAAGACATTATTAGAAAGTAACGATACGTCATTCATCATAACCTGTGCAGCAAGATAAATAACATCATTTGGTGTAGATAATTCAATCCAAAACATCATTCATGCTATCTGCATTATCATATTTTACCAATGTGGAACTGTTATCTTTCAGGTTTTGTTTACAAAACTCCAAATTGTTTGTTATCTAAGGAAAGTGCTAATTCAAAGCATTCAGTTATAGCCCGAATCACACAGTAAAGTAGTCTTTCACTATACCATCCAGACACCCGGCAATACCAGAAAAATCCTGATTCAGATCCAGATTCTTTATGCTGATCCTGTTACCGGATAATACATAATCACTGTCCGGCTGTATCTCATCATCTGTTCTTGCATACAGCAGCATACCTGCAACCTCGTGACCTTCTATGCTTTGAAGTTTACATTCCATATTCTTAACATACGTGAATATCTGGTACAGGTTGTTTGAATGTATTGTGTGCTTATCAAACTGCACTTGTGTATTACGGGAATAATACTTTGCATCAATTATAAGAATCCGGTTTCCTTTGCTCAGTACGATGTCACTTTTCATGGACGGCAGCATTGAATCTTTTCCGCTCTCAATCTGCCACTCAATCTCCGGAGCCGAAGGAGACAGTTGTTTATAATGCTTCCTGTAGTATTCAAGAATAAACTTCTCATACAGTCTGCTCATACGCTGCTCATCTTTGTAGTCAGCAGTCTTTTTGTTTCCGCCAGTCTGTGTCTGCAGCATATCCTCTGCCAGAAAGCGGCATATTGCTACCAGCAGTTGGTATGTCTGATTATTCCGTTCATACCGGAAATTCCAGTCCATGTTCAAAAGGTCGGTTTCGCTCACATCATCAAAGTAAATCAGTATCTTTCTGATTTCCTTTTTCTGCTGCATCTTTATATCAGTTCTAAGCAAATGAAGAAACGTTGTCTTTATAATCCGGTTCAGTATGTTATCCACGGAATAGTCATCGTATGTACAAATCAGTTTTCCGCGCTGTATTGACTGGGACTTGAGAGAATCTGCAACCTCTATCTTCCCCTTCACCGAAGACATCAATTCTGTCTTCGGAATATAGTCTCTGCGCAGTCCCCTTTTGATCTGTATACTGACTGCCTTTAAAAGAATCTCTGCATACAGTTCACTGGCATTATCAAAAGATTCAACGTCTGCTTCCCGTATTCCCTGATTCTGCAGAGCCTGAAAAGCATATGAAAGCATGTAGTATATATTTCTGACCGGTATCACTGAATGGATCTCCTCAGACGCTCAGACCAATCGCGCACCTCTGCAGAATCATCAAACCAGTATTCTTTCAGTAAAGGAATCAGTTCATACTCAACAATGTTATACAGGGTCTTATCAGCGACCTCTTTCAATTCACAGAAGTAACTGTGCCCAATACAGAAATCCTCTCCCAAAGAAGGATCTTCCTTGATATGATCATTCAGTCTTTGCACTTCCTCAATCAGACCATTGAACTTCGCACTGTTCAGACCAATCCGGTAATCAATAAACTTTTTATTATTAAAAGCCGGTTTCATCTCAAAGAATGCGAAACGTCTTCTCAGCGCATAATCCAGCATTGCAAGACTTCTGTCAGCAGTATTCATCATGCCGATAATATATACGTTTGAAGGCACGTAGAATTTTTCATCTGAATACAGCAGCTGCAGTGCATTTCCTCTCTTATCTTTCTCAATGAGCATAAACAGCTCACCAAAAATCTTGCTAAGATTGCCCCGGTTGATTTCATCAATAATAAAGAAATACTTATTGTCTGCATCGTCTCTCGCTTTAACACAGAAATTGTAGAAAGCTCCCTTTCTGATATCAAACTGCCCATTTGATGTCGGTCTGAATCCTTCTATGAAGTCTTCATAGGAATAGCTCTGATGGAACTGCACCATCATTACCCTATCCTTGTTCTTTTCACCGAGAATTGAATAAGCCAGACGGTTTGCAGCATATGTTTTGCCAACACCTGGAGCCCCCTGCAGAATGACATTCTTCTTAGTCAGAATAAGATCCACCAGCGTGTCATAAGCTTCTTCATCGATATAAACCTGATTCAGGAAATCTTCTCTGCTGTATTCATTCCAAACCTGTACGGGACCATCGCTGTCATCTTTTTCCGGATCAAACAGCAATTCCAGCTGTTCTACATAATCTGTGTATGACGTAACTTCGGTCAGTGTTTTCCTGGCGCCTTTATCAGGGGCTTCCCAATTACCTATATGTGTCCAATTCACTTTCCGGAAATTCTTATATTCATCCGGGGTATCTTCAACATAGTAATAATCTGAGGTCACAACCCCACGACCAACCAGTTTCGATATCCCTTTTTTCGCATATACAATATCTCCAGGTTTCATTTCATTGGCAAACTGCCATGTTGCAAGAGATGACATAATATATGGCTGATCGGAAGCATATACTTCTTTCATCTTCTCCTGCATGTCTGTGCGGGTCTCATATTCAGAAAGATCACCAATCTCTCCCCAGCCAATGCCCATAATTCCGGCTTTAGAATACTCAGGCCACTTGGATGCATTATTTCCGGGCGCATACATCCAGTATCTTGTTTCATTTACATCATCATCACCCAGACCAGAACCTTTATTGCTGGAAGTATAGGACACCGGTTTACCATCAATAAACTCAAATGCCAGAAGTCCGATTACTTCACTGTCAACATTCTGCAATGACGGAATATCTTCTCTGAGATGTTTATTCAGCCAGTAATTCAGCTGATGGCAGCGCATATCTTCTTCGTAGGCATATTCAAAGCGATCCATCAGCTTCTTTAACGCATTATGTGAACCCATGGAAATATATTTATCCGGAAAATACAGACAAAGATACTTTGTCAAAACCATTGCCATGCCGCGCAGCATATCATAGTCCTCAAGTACCAACGGCTCATCCAGTCTGCCTGAATTCACAAGAAAACGATAAAGATCATTTCTGAAGCGCGGCCAGAACGTTTCAATGTCTTCAATTCTATCCGAACCAAATTTGTAGCATTGCTCTTTCTTGTTGTAATAGATGCCGAATTTCTTCGCACTGCCGCCGCCAATACCAAAACCCGCAGCTTTATACTTTCCGAATTCAAGTTTGTAACAAAGACTGTTTTTCGAAACCTCAGTTCCCACACAGTATTCTTCTAATCTGAGTTCTTTGATTTTTTGCAGAGGATACTCTTCAAGAAACTGCTTTCTTTGTTCATACTTTATCAATGCTTTCCTGCATGACTCATTGTAATTAACTTCGATGTAGTTCTTGAAATCAAGAATTCCCTTTGATTCTGCCATATCCGTCTATCTTCCGGTCTTTCCGTATTATTAGTTCTGAATCTGCCCGTAATAATATCATTATAGAAATTCACATTTTTCCTGTCACTATCGTTGGCACAAATATAGTCCATTCCAATACGTGTAAATTAAAGGTACTGCCTTCGCAGTACCTCTGTTTCCTATTCCTCTGTGATATACCACTCCGGCAGTTTCCTGTCCTCATCGTAGTCATCCGGATTAATCATGCCGTTCTCCCTGAGCATCTCAGACATCTTCTCTGCCAGCATCTCATACACATCGGAGTACTTACTGCGGTATGCATGCGTAAATGACGGATATACTTTGCCTTTTGCCCGTATTTCCGCAAGTTTCGCAAGATTCTCCTCACTCTGGTCCATCATCAGATCAAAGATAGATTCTTTGTTCTTCTCACAGCACAGTTCATCCGGCACTTCGGATACCCAGGATACGGACAGGAACAGTCTTCTGCATTTGTCATCATCCACTTCTGCTTCTGCGATATATGCAGCATTCATTTCATCACTGCATTCCCCGCATCTGACACCAAACACATCAATTCCGGGATTGCCGTCAATACTGACGTCCTCCGGTTCAAGAGGTTCCAGTTCCATACTGTTGACATCCTCACCGTAGTCACTGGTATATTCCTCAGTTTCTCCTTCGGGTACTCTGTCTGCAAACACCAATATGGAATGCATATACAGGAAGGCTTTGTAATAGGCTGACTTCTTCATGTCTCTTTCACCCTCAAAGAGATCATCTTCCCCTGTTTCATAGTGTTCAATGATCAGCTCTGCCGGTATTTCTTCTTTGTCGTGCAGCAGGGAGATAACCGAATCCCTGACCACCCAGTAGAGACCATCATGTCCGACATCGCAGACAGCCAGAATAACTTTATTCCTGCCGTCTTTGACAGTCATCTCTATATTTCTTTCTCCGGTCCAGGAGCCGGGACCGTCATTGTTCATCAGCACCTTCTGGATAATGAGTTTCTTTGCTTTGGGTTTGCTTTCATATTCATTGGTATGCGACAGCAGGATCTCCCTCTGTTTATCATCACAGGTGATACCTGAGCTCTGGATATACTTCTCTACGGCTTCTTCTTTGCTGTGGGCCTTGATTATGTTTGAATAAACAACTCTCGGTCCGCAGATACCGACGGCGATTCTGTACTTCTTCATTGTCTTCTTTTCCATTTCACTTACCTCTTCCTTTGACACTTTTACTATACGAATTCCCCTGCTGTAAGTGTGGACCTGCAAGGTCCAACAGAACATTTATTCAAAACTGATATTGTATTTGGCCAGTCTCTTTTCAAGACGTTCCATTTCCTTCTGCTTGCCGGTCTGCTCATACAGCTTGTACAGGCCATCCGCATACCGCCGCAGAGCTGCAGCAGCATCTCCTGTAGTATCTGCATTCCGCTCAATCAGATTCTCTACCATGTCAATTGCTTTGCCGTAGTAGATGATTGCTTCTTCATTCTCAAAACGGTTCCAGAGCACCCATGCATAGTTGTTATAGAAGATCATGATATTCTTTGTATCCTCTGATGATTCCAGATGGTATTTCCGGATCAGCTGCTCTGCTTTCTCATAGTATTCCAGGCCTTCTTCTGAGTTGTTCTCTTCATCCAGAATATAGGAATATCTTGTATAAAGCTGAAACAGCACATACGGCTTGCCAAAGCAGTTCTCATCACTCTCCAGAAGGTCAATTGCTTCTTTCCTGTACGCCTTCTCTTCATCAGGTCTTCCCTCTGCAAACAGCCTGCTGCCATAGTCCACCAGTGTATCCACATAGCAGGAAACAGCACCTTTCATCTGCTGTTTATCCTTCTGCAGCAAAGCATAGATCTTCTCTTTGCCTGCCATGATCATTTCTCTGTAACGCCAGTAATTCTCCTCATCATCGAGATTCTCATAGCAGATTGCAATCTTATTCATGGTTACGATCCGGGTCGGTGTTTCATCTGTCCCGAACTTCTCTTCATGCGCATCCGCCATCTGCAGCAGTTCCAGGTTCTCCTGCAGTGCACCCTGTTTATCCCCGCTCATATACAGCCATGAAGCATGCTGCGCAGTGCTGTTCATAATTTCATTATCAAGCTCTTCTTCACTGACACCGGAAAGATCACCCGTCAGATACGTCAGTTCTGCATGCATCTGTGTACGCAGCGACTGCAGGATAAATCTCTCCCTGGTCGGTATTTCCATCAGTTCTTCATCATTTTCAGCTTTCATGAAATACTGCGGTTCTTCCCGCTCACCAAAGATGGAGGGATACAGAGACCCCAGTTCAATCCACATGAATACACTCTCATGGGAAGCAGAATATGTAACGGAATCATCGGTTTCCACCACCTGGAAGTACTGATGTTTGGCCGGATCCTGCGCATCATATGTCTCTGCATAACGCACGGTTCCTTTGTTTCCGAACTTAAGGTTGCATCTGGTTCCGTAGTTGGCTGTATCAAGGATCTTGTTCAGGGTTTCCTCAACCTTCTGGTCCGTGATTCTGTCTATCTCCATATAAAACCTGAAGAAATCAGAATCATATGCCTCTTCCAGTGTTGCAAATGTTTCCAGAGTCTTCCACGGATACTCTTCTTCCGTATCAGCTTCTTTATGTTTCTTATACCATTCTTTGTGCTTCCGGTAATTCTCTTCATCAATGACCGAATATGCCGTAAAGTCCGGTGCATAGTATCCCTGCACATGATACCGGTTATCTGCTTCATCACTTACCACGATATTGGCCCAGTATGTATAGTCAAACGGAGCATTCCCGCACGGTTCCGCAAATACCTCACGGCTGACTTCCTGATAACGCTTCCGTGTATTCGCCGTTACCGGTTCTTCTTCCTGGTATGTATAGTTCGGTGCATACTGCGGCATATCCCGGGATACTCTCAGCATCGGGAAACCCGCACTCTCCAGCCATTCATTTGTCCTGTATATACCGCGTTTCTCTGATATAGACGTCAGTAAGATATGTTCTCTGAGATCCCTGCTGTTCAGAATATGCATACCGCATATTTCCAGAGCATGCTGCGTCTCCGGTATATTCATGCCAATGGCAATACAGATCGCCAGTACATAGTCTTTCTCTGCTGTCTTCTTCTGTCCGTTCAGCACTTTATACAGATAATCCTGGGAAAGTCCGGTAGCTCTTGCTATATCTGTTCTTTTGACTTTGTATTTATCCAGCATATCCTGCATGAAGTCCACAAATACAAAGCTGTATTCCTTTACACTGCCTGCTTCTGCAATCGTCTCCTGGATCGTGGTGGGATCAGCACCGTTCTTCAGCATCCTGATCACTTGTTCATTCAGATATGATTTCATCTATCGTTTCCTCTCTTTCGACAATGTCATCATAAAGAATCCGGAATACAAAGAATGGACCCTGCAGGTCCTATTCTCTGTATTTATTCTTCTTCCTCACTCATTGATTCCAGTATCTCTCTGTCTGCTCCAAACGGCACTGTATACAGATTCAGTACTATTCCTCCCAGTTCTTCACTGCTCAGTACCAGATCCCTGATCTCACTGAAGGATACAAGGTCCATTGAATCATAACTCTCATTCTTCACCGTATCAGGATCCGTAAACACCGGTACTAAGAGCAGATCATTGTGTTCCACCACATACGGTGTATACAGTTCATTCCCTGCCTCTTCATCCAGTCTCACAGGCATATACAGTTCACTCTTTTCCAGCAGTGCAAGAACATCATATGATGTATCCTCGCACATGTTGTCATAGTAGTTATCCACAGCCTTCTCAAGAAGTTCAGCAATTCTCTCACTGGGCACTTCAAACTCCTTCGCAAACCCGTAGGAATTCTCATCCAGCTTCAAAGACCAGAACTCCACCATATCTCCTGCATTCACACCGAAATCCTGCTCCGGCTGATCCACCAGTGTACCGTAGAACGAGTATTTCCCTTCTCTGTCCAGTCTCACCCTGCACAGCTCATCTTCAAGACCCGGCATAACAAAGAGCACTTCATAAATATCCGGATGAAATGGATCCCTGAAGTCATCCAGGGCATCATACAATCTCAGGTCTTCTATTTCCTTCGGTGCATACACATTGCCAAGAGCCTCTATTCTCTCCCTGTATTCTTCCGGCAGATCTTCTTCTTTAAATCCCAGTTCTTTAAACGGTACATCTTTTATCTCTTCTGCCGGTATTGCAAGCCATTTCCCGTCATACGCATCAAACGTATAAAGAGCTGTATCTGAGAAGCCGGTTGCTGCGCCAAGCACCTCAATAATCAGTCCGTCAATATCATCCGCATACCCGTATACAACAAGACAATCCGCCTCATCAATATCCGGCACTTCGCTGCATCTTTTTCTCAGTGAATCAGTGAGTTCCAGTGCACATATCCTGCGATAGAAAGGTCTGCATCCTGCTTCTGCCAATGTCATATTATGTCTCCAATCTTTTCTTTACTCATTTTACTATGCATTCCGTTTGGTGTGCCGTCAGTGTGTACAGATAAAATCAAAAACCTGGAATAGTTTTACAGTTATAATTACACTGTTATAAGCAGCCGGATTCATACTGACTCACGGAGGATAGAAAGAATGAAGAAGATTATCACACTGTTGCTGGCAGCGCTCATGCCTGTATCCCTCATTTCCTGCAGCAAAAAACAGCCCGCCCCTGCCGCATCCGCACAGCCGCAAGCCACCGCCGCAGCACATGTATTTGATGAAAAGATCGCAGATGCAGGATGGGCCAAACAGGAGAGTCTCGGCAATGTTAAGACAGAAGATGGCAGCACTTATGCTGTCATTACCGTTCCTGAAGTATTTGCCGGTTCAGACATCACCCAGACAAACCTTGATTCCGAAGCCGGTGAAACCTATACATCCGCAAAGCTCAATGACGACGGATCTGTCACCTACAAGATGACCAGGGATCAGTATAATGCTATGCTGAGAACCCTTAGTGAGACCTGGGATAAGAGTTTTGATGAAGTCGTTGCCGGTCCGAACAATGCCGTCACAAAGATTGAGCACAACGATCATTACTCCGTATTCGATGTTACTCTTAACACAGATAAAGTCGGTCTGGCAGAAGGCTTTCTGTCATTTGCATTCTATGCATACGGAGGCAGATACGGTACTTACTTAGGTGATGAGCCCAAGGAAATTATTGTTAACTATTACGCACCGGACGGAAAACTGATTTCAACGGAAAGTTCGGCTAAATTCACCAACTGACACTGTCAGAGACATTAATAAAACAGGCTGATAAACCTTCATGCATAAGGTTCTTCAGCCTGTTTTCTTTTGTTTACTGTGCTTTAGCTACACCGTTGGTCACTGTATAGACGTTTCCTGCCGCATCCGTGGCAGTACCTGTAAACTTCGTATACACACCGTCTTTGACATAGTAGTATGCACCGTTATCAATTCGCTGCACGACACCGGTAAACTTGGTGTAAGCACCGTTCTGGATATAATACCATCTCCTGTTATCAGGTCTCTGAGCAAGACCCGTAGCTTTGGTATATACACCGTTCTGCACATAATACCATTTCTTATTATCGATGCGCTGCACTACACCGGTAATCTTTGTATAGTTGCCATCCTTAACATAGTACCATCTCTTGTTGTCATGTCTCTGTGCCAGGCCGGTAGCCTTGGTATATGCTCCATCCTGCACGTAATACCACTTCTTATTGTCAATTCTCTGTACAAGACCAGTCAGCTTCTTATAGGCACCGTTTTCAACGTAGTACCACTTCCTATTGTCAATTCTCTGGGCAAGACCTGTTGCGTTTGTTTTGACACCGTTCTGAACGTAATACCATTTGCCTGTACTGTTTCGTAAAGTAATACCTGTTGCTTTCTTATAAATTCCGTCTTCAACATAATACCAGCGGCCGTTATCCGGTCTCTGTACAATTCCGGTAATGATAAAGAACGCTCCATCCAGGTAGGCTTTCCAGGTTCCGTCACGATTGTATAGTCCAGAACCTGTAAAAGGTTCATAGACATATCCCGTGGAATTCTTGAAAGTGTCATTGCCATCTTGTACTCCGATTTCATTCAGTTCGCTTTGTGTCCCGTCAAATTTGACTGTTATTTTTGAAGGACATCCCTGAAATGCATTTTTCCCGATTGTTTTTACGTGATTGGAAAACGCAACGGATTCCAAACTGGAACAATTCAAAAATGTTTCATATGGTATGTCAACTGCGTTAATGTATCCGACCTTTTTCAAAGATCTGCAGTCCTTAAATGCAGCGTATCCGAGCGATGTGAGATTCGGACAGTTAAATTCCTCGAGCAGCAGGCAATTCTGAAAGCACGACGTCTCAACACTCCGCACATAGGTAACATCAATACTCTTCAGTGCTGTGCAGCCACTGAACGCTGACATCCCCAAAGGTATTGCTTTTGGAGGAATCACAACTGATTCCAGACTGGTGCAATCTTGGAACATCCAATCCGATACCGCAAGCAGCTGCTCCGGAAGATGAACACTCACCAATGAAGTACAACCGTAAAACGCATCACGACCGATTACCGATACTGCATCGGGAATAATCATTTTAGTGATACCCGACATATTGTAAAATGCATTCTCACCAATGGTTGTTAAAGACTTCGGCAGCTGTATGTCATAAACACCAGCCAATCCATAAAAACACCAATCACCCAGCTTGGTAATTCCCTCTTTTACGATAATATGTTTAAGTTCGTTACTAAGCGGATATCCGCTCCATGGCGCTTCACCGATACCATAATTACTGATTGCACCGGAACCGGAAATCTCCAACGTATAGTTATTCTCTAATCCTGTCAGTTTCCAGTTCGCAGCCGATCCGCACGAACCGGACATAGAACCGTAATATGCTTCAAATTCTTCAATTGTCTCCTCTTCCACTATTTCCTCATCCGTATCGCCGGATTCTTCAGGATTTTCAGACGGGAGAGTCTCCTCTGTTTCAGGAACCTCTGCGGTTTCCTCTTCTGTTTCAGTCTCTGCAACAGTTTCCTCTTCGATTGTATCGGGGACTTCTTCACCGACGGGTTCAGATTCTGTAATTCCCGTGCTTTCACTTTCATCAGTGACAGACTCTGTTGTTTCCTCAGGCAGAATTTCTGTCACAGCAGGTTCTTCTGTTTCGGGTGAAGATTCCGGTACTTGTTCAGCCTCTTCTGTTTCTGAAGTTTCTTCAGTAACGGATACTTCCTCAGTTTCCGGGCTATCTTCTGCAATGACCTCTTCTTCAGATTCAGCATCCGTTGTCTCTTCAGAGACAACTTCTTCAACTGTTTCCCCCTGTCCGTCAGCGGGATTCTCTTCTGCTGAAATAACGGCTGAAATGTGACTGAAGCACATCAAAACACTTAAACAAACGGCAATACTTTTTCTTTTTGAGAAAGACATAAAACACCTCCGCACAGCTGTGCTGCACTGTCGCTAACAAAAATTATAGTATCGCCGTATACGTTGAACCCTATCATTTGCACGATAAAAACAACGTCTCAGCACTGGCAACCACAGCTGTCATCAGCCTGTTTTGCCAATGTCATACACCCCTTCTCATTGCCATTATCTTCTATTACTTCATCTGATCTTCTGCCCACTTATATACAGATTCCAGGGCCGGGATCAGTGTCTTTCCGCGTTCTGCCAGCGAATACTCTACAGTGGGCGGAATCGTGTTGTACTGGGTACGGGTGATAAAGCCATCCTTCTCCAGCTCTCTAAGACACTTGGTAAGCATCGTTGCGGTAATCCCCACAACCTTGCGTTCCAGTTCCCTGTAGCGCAGTGTCTGGTTCTCAGCATCCGCAATATACCAGAGGATCGGCAGCTTCCACTTCTGTCCGATCAGCTCCATGGCATACAGAATCGGGCACTCTGTTTCATAGATATTCTCTTCTTTCGGTAAAGGTTTAGCACTCATAACAGTCTCCATTACTATATTTTCTATAGTGGCAAAGAATATTCTGCCTTCTTGTTTTTTCTTCGTGTCTCATTTTAATTAAGGTGAGCTCTGTTGTAAAGGAGGCAGTACAGTGAAGCATATATTTGAACCTGTTAAGATCAGCGGTATGACACTGAAGAACCGTCTTGTCCGCTCTGCCACATGGGAAGGTCTTGCCATGAAAGACGGCAGTATCCCCGAGCAGTTATATACCATTTACGAAGAACTGGCCAAAGGCGGTGTCGGTATGATCATCACCGGTTTTACCAGTGTTGACCGTAATGATACATATTTCGGAGGAATGATGCGTCTTTGCGATGATGCTCTGATTCCGCAGTACCGCAGACTGACCGATATCATCCACGCAGAAAACGTTCCTGTAATTGCCCAGCTGGCTCTGGGCGGGTATTACAGACAATCCGGAGAACTGACTGAACCGGATGAGATGACAGCTGAAGAAATACAGCATGTCATTCAGATGTTCATTGACGCTGCTGTACGGGCAGAGAAAGCAGGCTTTGACGGTGTGCAGATCCATGCAGCTCATTTCTTCTTCCTCTCCCGCTTCATCAGCCCTGCGTGCAACCACAGAACGGATCACTGGGGAGGCAGCACAGCCAACCGCAGCCGTATCCTGCAGGCTGTCCTGCACGGCATCCGCAGACAGTGTCCGCATCTGCATATCACCATCAAGATCAACTGCAGTGACTTCACCTACGGAGGGCTTGAAGAAACAGAATGCATCAGTATCTGCAGGATGCTGGATGATGCCGGTATAGACTCCATTGAGATCAGCGGCAACGGCACTTCTGTCAGCCGCATCAGAGCACATGTGAATGAAGGATACTTTGTCCCGGCCGCATCGGCTGTTGCAGTTATGGTTCACTGTCCCGTAATGGTGGTCGGCGGTTTCCGCAGTCTGGACACCATGGAAGAAGTACTGAATACAACCGATATACAGTTGATTTCCTTATCAAGGCCTCTGCTCAGGGAACCCGATCTGCCGGAGAAAATGCACAGTGATCCGGGATATATCTCTCCCTGTATCTCCTGCAATGCCTGCTATTCATCAGCTGCGCATATGTGCATCTTCCGAGGGAGGACACAGGCATGATGTTCCGGCTTGATGTACCCACGGCACGCGGCACTGTATTGAACGGTGTGCTGTTCCGTACCCAGGAAGAGAAAACCGCAGATACCATTATGATTGCAATCACCGGCATCCACGGCAACTTCTACTCAAATCCCTTCTATTACAACATCGGTGATACTCTGAACAAAGAGAACATTGATTTCATCTATGCCCAGACCAATGATGCCTTCGGACAGATCAGAACCATCAATGTAAAGACCAAACAGCGGGAAATCATCGGTTCCTGGAATGAACGCTTTGCCTGCACAGATGAAGACATTGAAGCATACCTCACCTTTGCAAAGCAGGAAGGATATAAACATATCATCCTGGCAGGTCATTCCCTTGGCGCCAACAAAGTCATCTACTATCTCTCCCGTCACCATGATCCTTCCATTGAGCACTTCTTCCTGCTATCCCCTGCCAATCTCGATTACATGATGTCGGGTGTAACGGAGAGGGAAAAGAAGATGATACTTGCACAGGAAGAACGCGGGGATGGCGGAAGGATGCTGCCTTTTCCCTTCATGGGCTGGGTGGAATGCATTGCCGATACAGCCTATGACTGGCAGTTCTCCAACCTGCTTAACAACGTGCATACCGCCAAAGACGGTGACTTCTCCCAGGCTGAAAAGATCACGCATACAGGTGCGCTTCTCGTCGGCACCTATGACAACTTCACGGATGGTGATTCCGCTGAATTCCTGCGCAATCTGAATAACCATATGCCTACCGCTGAAGACAACAAACTCATCTTCATTGAGAAGACCGGACACACCTACCAGATGAAGCACCAGGAAGTCGCTGATGATATCCTTGCCCAATTACAGGAATGGAGGCGTGCATAATGCCGTTTATTCGTGCAAGAATCAATACTCCTCTGTCTGAAGCACAGGAAGTAAAACTGAAAGAACTGCTGGGCAAAGCCATCGAAGATGTGCCCGGCAAAAGCGAAGAATATCTTCTGCTGGTATTTGAAGACAACGGCAGGATGTGGCTGCGCGGAAGCAACGATCAGCCTGCAGCCTATATCGAAGCATCCATCTTCGGCAATGAAACCCATGCCGGATATACTGCCTTTACAGCAGATGTCACCGAAGCATTTCATACCGTGCTTGGTATATCTGCGGAGAACGTATATATACACTTTGATGATATCTCCGCATGGGGTGTAAGCGGTCAGTACATAGACCGCAGAATGTTCAGGTGAAACTATGGATGAGCGTATTGTTCTGACTGTATTCACCGATCCCATGATGGGACTCAGCTATGAGAGTGAACCGATCATGGAACGCCTGCAAAAAACCTATGCAGAGCGTATCGAATTCCGGTATGTAATGTGTCTTCTGGTGCGTGATGTCAGTGATTTTATGCTGCCGGAAGAGCGTGCCATGGATCCGGAATCCGGTATTCAGCAGTACTGTAAGCGTCTTGCCTCTATTTACAAGAGTGAAGAAAGCATCGGCCATCTCCCCATGAACATGGAAGGTTTCTGTCTGTTTGATACTGAACACCGCACTTCCGCACCGCTGAATCTTGCATACAAAGCCGCACAGCTCGCTGATCCGGCAAAGGCAGACACATTTCTCACTGCCCTGCGCCATGCCACTGTTCTTTCCTGCCGTCCCACCACACACCTGGATGAAATCCTGAAGGTCGTTCGTGACACAGTCATCTCTGAAGAAGCATTCCTGCAGGCCTATAATGACGGCCGTGCGGAAGCCGCTCTGCAGCAGGATCTTGCCTATGCCCGCAGGATGGGCATACACTCCCTGCCGGCATATCTGATACAGTACAAAGACAGAGGGATGATCATGCAGAGCTTTGCTTATCAGGATTTCGTGAAGGCAATTACACAGCTCACAGAAACAGATGTATAAGTGAAAACAAAAGAACACCGTAAATCAGTCACGGCACTTCCACCGAAACTGACTGCGGGTTCTTTGGTTATTACAAAAGCATCTGAAACTTCAAAGAATTGTTTCTTTGCTTTGGCGATTATTCAACAGGCGTCTGACTTCCATTACCGGCCCTTCACTTGTATGAATGACCACATAATAAATGACATAGTTTTTGACATAAATCCTGTAATACGGATGCAGTCTTTGCTTTTTCGACAGATATTGTTCAAAAGCTTCAGGAGAGTTATTCAATCTTTCATATATGGCCGCCTCAACGCTGTCAATCAGATCATTTGCAGCAGACGGATTCATAAGAACATGTGTAATATACTCAACAGCATGGTTTAAATCTTCAGAGAATTGTGGCAGAAAAGAAAGTCTGTAATTATTCATTAACTATCTTTCTTGCAGCAGAAAACACTTCTTCGGCATTCAATCTTGCAGAAGAATCCACTGCCTGCATATCCGCAAGATCAAGTGCTGCTTCAACAGGATCAGTAATACGTGAATACTCTTCTATGCTCATTACAACCATCGTTCCGTAACCGTTTTTTGTCAGATACACAGGATGTCCGAGTTTTACAGTCTTTTCGATTTCTGCGAATTTGTTTCTCAAATCAGATACAGGCCGGATATCAATCATATTATCACCTCTTTATCAGTATTTTATCATAATATAGTCATTTTAAAAATGCACCCCTAAACCTGACAAGTCTTTAGTGGGTCCCTTCTCTTTTAACATGTATACCCAGTCATTGGTGACTTCCTGCAGTTTCTGTGAGATTCTCAGCATCACTTCCATGTAATATGACTGTTTCTCTGCCGTCATATCGGAAGCATTCAGGCCGTTGATACCGTTCATTTGATCATGCATTCCGTGAGGTGTGGCATTTGTATGTACAGTCGGAATCAGGACATCATAAGAAGCTACAATAGTAATATCGGTATTAACCGCAGGATTCACACTGACTTACGGAGGAAAGAAAGAATGAAAAAGATCATCACACTGCTCATGGCAGTACTAACGCCTGTATCACTCATAGGTTGCGGCAGCAGCACAGAACCCGCAGCTGCAGCATCTGCACAGCCGGAAGCCACCGCAGAAACACAGCCTGAAACGGCAGCTGAAACTCCTGCGCCTGAAGAGGAGATTGAAGATGAAGGATGGGATAAACTGGAGAGTCTTGGCAATGTTAAGACAGAAAACGGTATCTTCTATGTCTATGTTACCGTTCCCGCAGAACTTGCCGGAGCGGACATCACCCAGGAAAGCATTGATGCCAAGGCCGGTGAAACATATACATCCGGGAAGATCAATGACGATGGATCTGTAACCTACAAGATGACCAAGAAACAGCACAAAGCCATGATGGAAGGCATCAGAGAAAGCTTTGACAGCAATTTTGCCGAAATCACCGCCAGTGCTGACAATGCCATCACAAAGATTGAGCACAACGATAATTACACAAAATTCGATATCACTCTCAGCACAAATGAAGTCGGCCTTGGAGAAAGCTTCATGGCTCTGGCATTCTATGTCTGCGGCGGCATGTACGGTATATTCTCAGGTGAACAGCCAAAGGAGGTCATCGTCAACTACTACGCACCGGACGGTACACTGATCAGCTCGGGTAATTCCGCAAACGTTGGTAACTGACACTGTTCCGATACCTGACTAACAATCTCATAGAGAGAAAAATGCTCCCTGAAGGTCGAATAAGCCTTTCAGGGAGTACTTTTTCTTTCAGAAGTATATCTGATCAGTTGTTGGTGACTTCCTGCAGTTTCTGTGAGATTCTCAGCATCACTTCCATGTAGTATGCCTGTTCTTCCGCTGTCATCTCGGAAGCGTTCAGGCCGTTGATGCCGTTCAGTGCTTCGGTATATTTGCCGAGCAGTTCCACATACTTTGTCACCTGTGCCGGATCTGTTGAATCATAAGTCTTCATGAACTCACAGTATGCATCGAAGAATGCTTCATAGTCATCCAGTTTCTTTTTGAATGTTTCAAAGTCTGAAGCATTGTTTTCTTCCGGTGCAGCCAGTGATGCACTTGCACTGCCTCCCTGCACGGGTGCACTGCTCACGGTATACTTGATCACATTCTCATTGACGGGATTGGTCTCCGGTACATATGCACTGTTCTCTTCGTGGCTGTATTCGGCCGCATCGGAAGCGAACAGTTCCACGGTGTCAAAGTCAGGTTCATCCCAGTATACTCTCAGCTCAAACGGTGTTTCACCGGGTTTGACGTTGCTGATGTAGGTGTTGGAGACCATGACGATTCTGCCGTTCTTGCGGAAGAGTGCCTGTACGCCTGCTGAGGATGTATATGTATTGGAGTTGTTCAGCAGGGTGCCGATGATGGAAAGATTGCTCTGCTTCTCGGCAACACTCACTCCCCGGAAGTAAAACTGATCGGAGGGAATCACACTGTATTTGGTCATGAAATCCCGTTTATTGCATACAGCGGTGAACTGAATATCCGCAGGCACACCGGAACTGACATCAAGCTGTCCGTTGATCAGTGCCGTCTCACCCGGCAGCAATTCTCCGGATACACTCTCGTTGACCGCAATCACTTTCCCGGATGCATCCTTCACTGATACGGTATAGTGCACAAACTGCATGGTTACGTCTTTATTGGGATTCTTCACCAGCGCCGCAAACTGCAGATAACTGCTGGTTTTGCTGCGGAAACCGCCGCCGACTTCCAGCACCTCCGGCTGCAGCAGCTGTGCTTCCGTTACGGTTACGGTGGATACCATCTTTTCTTCCGAAGGTGTGTCACTTACCTTCTCCAGCTTACGGATTGATTCCACACCCATAATACTGTAGGGATAAGAGAGTATTCCCTTCTCATAGGTAAAGTCTTTTGAATTGCTTTGTGAGCCGAACAGTGCTCTGTCCAGTTTGGTGCGGTCAGCTTCGGATGTCCATGTATAGGGCTCTTCGGCTGTTTCCGGCGGTATGAATGTACCTGCCCAGTACAGAGATCTTGTATCTGCGGACTGGGCATAGATTTCAATCGTATTGCCGGTGATGATTGCATAATGGTATGCGCTTTTGTCCCCTGTTTCTTTCCAGTCTCCGGTCAGGACCGGCGGTTCCTTGGAGGCGGCTGTCTTGCCACCGCATGCTGAAACAAGCAGAGTTCCTGCTGCCAGAAGAATACTGATGATACGTTTCATGTCTTCCTCCCATAGTGATACGGCTGCATTCTACCGCCGTTCCCTACGGGAACAGTCAAGACCTTATATGCCCATACACTCCGCAATCATATCCAGGATCGGCTGTGTCCACTCCTGCTGGAATATCCATGCTTCATGCTGCATATCAAACCGGTGTATATCGGGATTCCGGAAATGCTGCAGATACCGCTTCTCATACTTCTTCCCCATTTTCAGGGCATACACAATATGCACGGTTGTGCCTTCTGCGTGTATATCATTCTCCAGCGGTGTAACATAATCCGAATAGAATTCCCGGGTGACCGTATCCGGATGCAGCTCCAGAATACTGCTGGAGAACTGTGACATGAAGGCTGATGTTTCCCCGTCCATCTCCATGCCGAAGGACTTCACCAGCATATCATTCAGCTTCTGCGGATTCTTACCGGCATTCGCAATCCATTTACCGACAATCTTCGTCATGATCTTAGCAACAAACGGACTGCCCTGATCCAGGTCCGAACTGCCTATAAAACCATGGTCAATGTGAATCCGTTTCCGCTGTATCAGCAATCCCACAAAACTGCCGCCCAGGGAGGAACCGTATGCCCCTTCCACATGACCATCATGATTCTTCAGAATATAGTCTTCGATTTTCTCCGTAACCGTGATCATATCCGTAAACGGTTTTGTTTTCTTATCCTGATCAAAACCATCATAGTTCACACAGATCAGATGATACTGTTCCGCCAGTCTGTCTATAACCGGATGAAAGTTGATTTCCCAGGTACATGCCGTTCCCGGCAGCAGCAGAAGACGCTTACCGTCCATTTTGCCGAATTCTTTGAATTCCATAATTGCCCCCTTGCGGTTAGCTAATTCTAACTTATTGTACCACGGTTATCAGCCCAAGGTTATCTTTCTTCCGGCGCATGCCCGTATCAGCTCACAGTCATGCGTAACAACCAGCACAGTTGTGCCGGTTTCGCACACCTGTTTCAGCAGTTCCGCCATTTCCCGCATATGCCGGTAATCCAGGCCGCTGCTCGGCTCATCCAGCAGAAGTATCTTACGTCCTGAGGCAAGTGCGCAGGCAATGGCCAGACGCTGCTTCTGCCCTCCTGACAGACTTTGCGGATGGCGGTCCGTGAAGGCGGAAAGATCAAGTGCTTCCAGAATACGCAGTGCTGCTGTCTTTTCATCAGCCGTACCGGCCGTCAGTGAGATGATCACTTCCTCCAGCACACTTTCGGTAAACAGCTGGTTGGCGGAATCCTGCATAACCATATAGCACAGTTTCTGCCGCTGTTTATTGTCATATGACTTACCGTCATATTCCAGGATACCCTCACAGTGTTTCTCCAGCCCGCAGAGGCAATTCAGAAAGCTGGTCTTCCCTGCTCCGTTGGCACCGGTCACTGCCGTGATTTCATTCTGCGCAATCCGCAGCTCCGGTATAGATACAACCGCTTCTTTACACCCGGGATAGGCAAACCGGAAATTCCGTATCACCATGGTACGGTCTGTTTCCGTGCATGCCGGCAGAACAATATCTTTCGGTGATTCCTGTATATTGGTGCGCAGACCCATTGCCGCAAGATCCGCAGCTGACAGCACATCCGCCTCTTCCCGGGAGAATTCCCGGATCATCCGGCCGCTGTCCATAATCAGTGCCCTGTCAAAGAGATCCCACAGATAGGCAATTCTGTGCTCTGCCGCAATAATCGTCCTGCCCTGCTTCCGCCATTCCAGGATGATTTCGCGCAGTGTCTGTGCGGCATCATCATCCAGATTCGCAGACGGTTCATCCAGCAGGATGATCTCCGTGCCGGCCACATCCACCGATGCACAGGCGATCTTCTGCTTTTCACCGTCCGACAGCTGAAAGATACTGCGGTCCATCAGTTTCTCCGTACCGAGTCTTCTTACCGTATCATCGATTCTGGCATAGATTTCGTGCTCCGGCATGCCTCTGTTTTCACAGGCAAATGCCATCTCACCGGTCGTATCCGTACTGTAGAACTGACTGCGCGGATTCTGAAAGACCATGCCTGTATGCATGGCTGTTTCATACAGCTCCGTTTGCTCCACCTCTTTGCCGTTAACACGCACGCTGCCGCTCAGTTCACCGGCATAATAGTGCGGTATCAGACCGTTGATCAGCCGCAGTATTGTCGTCTTGCCGCATCCTGACGGTCCGCTCAGCAGTATGCATTCACCTTCGTTCACCTGCAGACTGACATCCTTCAGGCTCGCTTCCGTCTCACTTCCGTACCGGAAGGTCACATGTTCCAACTCTACCATAGCTTCACCCCGCACAGTTCCATGACCCACAGCACAACCGTAACAACGCCGCCGGCCAGCAGAATATAATCCTGTATCCGGAATCCGATCCGGCATACATTCGTGCGCCGTACCGGAGCTGCGAGCCCTCTGCTCAGGGCGGAAGCAGACAGTTCCTCACCGATTCTCACCGTGGATGTCATCATCGGCACCAGCTGGTACTCAATGACCTGTCCCGCCTTTGCACCGCCAAGGTGAATCCCGCGCATGCGCATAGCTCTGCGCACGGATGTCCACTCCGCACCGATGGCCGGAAACAGCCTGAACATCACCGACATTGGAATAATCACGGCCTGCGGCATATGCATACGCTCCATCCCGGCAATGAATTCACTGACCGATGTAGAAGAAATCAGATACTCTCCCATCATGACCGTCACCACAAAGCGTGTGAGTATACCGCCGCACATCAGGGCTATATGTCTGAGCACACCCGGCAGGACACCAACCGCTGCCAGCATCCCGTATCCGATACCCAGCATAATCATTCCCCTGAGGAATCTGCCTGTTTTTCCTTCTATCAGAAGCAGCGCAAACGGCAGTGCCGAAAGCACTGTTTTAACAGGTTTCAGCGTACTGCCGCCCAGGCCTCCCAGTACAAATACAGCCAGCAGAAGAACAAGCATAAGCTTTGTGCGGGGATCCAGGAATCCTCTTCTTTTTTCCTGTGCCTGTTCCGATGCGTAGGCCATCAGGCAAGCCCGGCTTTCTCAAAGTGTTTCTTCAGCAGCTTACGGCCGATCAGTCCGCCGATAATGCCGCATACAAAGCAGGCAATCAGAAGCACCGGCGCCATCCACAGCGGCATCAGTCTGGACACGGCATCAATATATGCCTGCCCGTAATCCGCCCGCTGCGCAAAATAGCCTTCATAATCCGTGAACAGCGGCAGATAGTTGCCGAAGATCCACATACTGAAAATACCATAGCTCAATACCGCTTTCTTTGCGTCCTGATAGTTCCCGCTCTTCATGCAGAGTTCTGCACCGAGTCCGGCCAGGGCACAGGTCAAAAGCGGCCAGGGTCCCATACCGGTCAGCAGCATCATCACACCCATGATCATGGTCAGGATGAATATCATCCCCGGCTTCTTTACACGCGTAAGAAACAGCATAAAAGGAATACCGCCCAATATAGGTACAATAACCGCCAGCAGCGGCAGGAAGATGGGAATCATCCCCAGCATGGCCACCGCCATCATAATGACAAAGTAAATCGCTCCGTAAATACCGATGTTGATCAGATCTTTTCCGTTCATGCTCTTTTCTCCTTCACTTTCCATCCGGCTGCTTCACGCCGTTCACTGATGAAATTCCTGTAGATGCCTGCCTGATTCAGCAGCTCTTCATGGGTGCCTCTCTGCACAATCTTTCCGTGATCAACGACCAGAATCTGATCGGCATGTTCCACTGTCTTCAGACGATGCGCAATCATGATCACGGTCTTTTCTTCTGTCAGAGCACGGATGGCCTTCATCAGCTCATTCTCATTCTCCGGATCCACATTGGCTGTTGCTTCATCCAGGAAGATCACCGGCGCATCCTTCATCATCGCCCTGGCAATGGATATCCTCTGCTTCTCACCGCCCGACAAAGACGCCCCGCCTTCACCGATCACCGTATCGTAGCCGTCCGGCAATGCCATGATGAAGTCATGTGCACAGGCTTTCTTCGCTGCCTCAATTACCTTCTCCATCGGTGCTTCCGGCTGTCCGAAACGGATGTTGTTGGCAACCGTATCGTGGAAGAGATAGACATTCTGGAAGACAAACGAGAAGTTCTTCATCAGGGAATCCATGTCATATTCCTTCACATCCCTGCCGTCCAGTCTGATCGTTCCCTCATCCACATCCCAGAATCTGGCCAGCAGATTGACCAGCGTGGTTTTGCCGCCCCCGGAAGGACCGACGATCGCTGTTGTCGTATGTTCCGGCACGGTCAGTGATATACCGTCTATGACCTTACGCTGATCATAGGAGAACACGGCATTCTCCGCACTGAGGGTATGTGCAGCAGGTGTAATGTCTTCACCGGTGATATCCATCTGCGGTGTATCCAGAATCTCCTGGGCACGCTTCACACTGATATCCACGGTTCTCAGCAATGCACTGTAGTTGCCTGCTGACTCCAGACTTGCATATACGATGAACGCCGAAATCACCATCACCACCGCCGTCAGCGCATCCATGGTTCCATTGCAGTAGAAATAACAGGTGCAGGCAGCCATACAGATACCGGTCAGCTTCGCCACATAGTTCTGCGCACTCATACGCGGCACCAGCTTCATCTCCATGTCCGTATTCGCATTCACATTCTCCCGGATGGCATCCTCCAGCTCACCCCGCTTCTGTCCGCTCAGATGATAGGCCTTGACTTCCGTCATACCCTGCAGGTATTCAAGAACCTTCTCAACGACCTTCTCATCCGCATCCATCTTGCGCACCGCCATACTGCCGGCTGCTTTCTGCAGAAAACCGTTTGCCCAGAGAAACAGCGCAAACCCGGCCAGCAGCACCAAAGCTATGCGGATATCAAAGAACATTAACATCACAACAATCAATGACGTTGTAAGCAGTCCCTCACACACCATCATCACAACTCTTGTTGCTACATTCTCAAGATTCTCCATCACATTCGTCGTGACACTGGTGATCTGTCCCAGGGAATTCCTGTTAAAATACCCCATCGGCAGATAGCGCATATGTTCCGCAATCTCCACCCGTTTGCCGGCACATGTTTCATATCCCGCTTCCGTCTGCAGCATCATCGACTTGGACTTGACCAGTCCTGCTCCAATAATGCTTATCACCATAATGCCGAAACTCATCAGGATATCCCTGGTCTCCACACTGCCTCTCAGCAGTGCCCTTACCATGCATGCAACAGCCGGTATCTTGAATGCCTCAAAGAATGCCTGTATCACACCGAGAATAACCGACAGCCTGAATTTCCTGCGGTTCTCATCACCGCAGAAGTCAAAGAACCTGCGGATAATATCAACCATTGTCCTTCACCTCCATATGCGCCTTCCACATCGTTTCATACAGTCCGTGATGCTCCAGCAGTTCTGTATGCGTGCCTTGATCATTGATGACACCGTCCTTGATTACAAAGATCTGATCGGCATCTGTTATCGTGCTTAACCGGTGGGCTATGACAATCAGTGTCTTGCCCTCGGTCAGCTTTGATACCGAACGCTGTATCACCGCTTCATTCTCCGGATCGGCATAGGCAGTTGCTTCATCCAGAATGACGATCGGTGCACCCTTTAACATAGCCCGTGCTATTGAGATACGCTGTCTTTCGCCTCCGGAGAGATGTCCTCCCGAAGAACCGACCACCGTGTCATAGCCGTGTTCAAGCTCTGTAATGAAGCTATGGCAGCCGCTCTGCTTCGCTGCTTCCTCCACCTCAGCATCACTGGCTGAAGGATTGCCGAGACGTATATTCTCGCGCACACTCATGTTGAAAAGATAGTTGTCCTGGGATACAAAGGCGATCCTATCAGCGTAGTCTTCCTGAGGAATCTCACGGATATCCGTTCCGCCCAGCAGGATGGCACCGGAAGTAACATCCCACAGCGAGGCGATCAGTCTTGCAATGGTGGTCTTGCCGCTGCCGCTTGGTCCAACCAGTGCCGTAAAGCTTCCTTCCGGTATATGCATGGAGACACCGTGCAGCACCTCTTTGTCCTTGTATGCAAAGTGCACGTCTTTCAGTTCCAGATCATTGCTCTGGGGCAGTGCACCAGTCTCCGGTCTTTCCATTTCCGGTGCTTCCAGAATCGAGCGCACTTCCCCGAAGATTGTTCCCATGGTCCTGATATCATCCGAATAGCTCATCATCGTAACCAGCGGCGTCACAAGACCGACTGCCAGGATAATGATCATGACAAAGTCCTGCGGATCAAGACTTCCTGCCTTCACCAGCAGACCGCCGATCGGCAGCACAGATACCAGCGTGGCAGGCATGACAACCATGGCAAAGGTCATCGGCAGGATACTCGCCCGCATCCAGTCAATGAAGCTGTGTGATGCTTCATAGGCATCATGCACAAAGCGGTCATAGGAGGACTTGGTCTTGCCGAATACCTTGATGACCTGGATACCGTTGATATACTCCACCGCGGTATCATTCAGCGCTTTGGTGGCTGTAATGGTATGCTGGTAGAACTTGCCGCTGCCCACCATCATCAGGGCATAGCAGAAGATACCCACCGGCACCGTCGCAAGACTTGCCAGTCCCATGCGCCAGTCAATCGTCATGATGTAGATAAAAATAAACACCGGGATCAGAAGATTGGCAGTAAACTCCGGCACGATATGCGCCAGGGTTGTTTCAATACTGTCAATGCGCTCGATCAGTATATTCTTGAGAGCGCCTGAGCTCTGCTCAAGCACACTTCCCAGCGGCATCCGGGCCAGTTTGTCCAGACACTTTCTCCTGATCTCACCGAGCACGGCAAAAGTGGCTTTGTGGCTGGCGGCTGTTGAAAAGGAATGACACAGGATACGTGCCAGCCAGAACAGTGCCATGTACAGACACCGGACCAGATAGAAGGACAGTTCTTTCTGCCCGCTCATAAACCCCTGCACAATACCGATGACCGTAAAATACGGAGCGATGGAGAAGGCAACGCCTATAAGTGCAAGAATGACACTCAGCACATACTGCCCTCCGTGGTCACCGGTCTGTGAAAGAATCCACATCATCGGTGACTGCTGTTTCTTTGTTTCCATACGCAAATCTCCTCCCTGTCTGTTAGCTAACATCCATTTGTTAGTGTTCGCTAACCCGTAAATAAACAGATCGCCCGTCCCTATAAGAGACAGGCGTATGCATACATATCGTTTGTTCAGAAGCCCAGCAGTTTATTCCAGCCGGGCAGGAAGAATGTCTCCACTTTTTCAAGGCAGCGGAATGCCTCCTCCCGGGTATATCCGTGGATGACCGGTTCAAACATGGCCGTCACATAGGCGCTCAGAAGAATATGCAGCTCTTTGGGATCGATTGGCTCCGGCACAAACCCCTTCTCATGCATGTAAGGGATAAACTGCAGCATCATATTCTGGCTGCGTTCAGTCAGATCATGGAGATAATTCTCATACGGAGACCCCTGCGCTTTTGTTAAGAGCAGTCTGTATTCCTCCATATGCGGATAAACAACCTCACGCATCATATCAATCTCGGAATCCCCGAAGATATCAACGCACCGGTTCTCAAGCGAGGCAGCACTGCGGCTGATATGCGCTTCCAGCCACGTATCAATGCGCTCCACAGCCGGCTGAACAAGTTCCCGGAAGAGATCTGCTTTGTCTCTGCAGTGCCTGTAAAGACCGGCTGCGCTCATCCCGCAGCGTTCCCCGATCCTGCGCATGGAGGCATTCTCAAAGCCGTATGCCATGAATTCCTCCCTTGCTGCTTTCAGCACCCTTGCATGACTTTCTGTCTTGTCCCGCGGCAAACCTCCACCTCCGTTAGTTGAGTCTAACTAATTGTTAACACAATTCGCTAACACCGTCAAGCGTGCGCACACATAAAGAAAACCTGCGTTTCTGCAGGTCTTTATCTCTGGATTGTCAGTGCGCAGAGATCAGCGCTTTTCTTCTTAAACTGAATCAGCACAATGTAATGCAGCACCGTGAAGACAATCATAACAACTACACCGACAATGATACCGGTCAAGACAACATCGTCATTCTCAGCACTCAGCGCAGCATTGGTTGCCGTACCGGCATCAAACAGTGTATGCCACAGCATCGGCAGTACAACACCGAGGATCCGGTATTTCCACACACTGCCGCTTCCCTGCTGTCTGTTATATGCCGCCAGCCCGAAGTATGTGCCCATGATGATGCCGAACACCATATGCATACCGAATGACGGAAGCCTGAACAGTGTCGTTATAAGACTGCCGCCGCCGTACAGGAACTCTTCAAGCACCGTAAAGCCGAAGCCTACACCCGCACACAGCAGACCGTATTCATAAACCTTCTTCGGTCTGGTGATCAGCAGCACAACCAGGAAGATAACGAGCTTTACGATCTCCTCCGGGAAACCGGCGGACAGGAATGCCGAAGCAACCGACTTCAGCACCGGATTCTGTATAGCCGACACCGATGTGCCGAGCACCATACCGACAAATGCGCCAAGGAGGATCACAAGCACCGTTGAAAGAAGCGGTGCCGCAAGACCCGGAATTACCGGCAGCACTGCCTTCCATACCGGCAGCGGATCAGGCAGGTCCCTCTTATACATTCGTATATAAAGAACCAGGCATAGAACCGACGCAATAACCGAAACAATCAGACCCATAAATATCTCCCTTCAAATACCTGAAATTAAATTTTATTGATTAGCAATATGTTTAATCATGACATTTTTATATTCCGCTCTTTTCAAAGAATTAGTTGATAAATGAGAAAATGCCATAATGATATTCTCCATACGCAGTAAACAGATTGACAGGTAATGGAATACGGGTGATTTCATTACATCTGAAAGGAATCTGTTCCATCATTGTGGTCATA
>JAFUCL010000094.1 GCA_017459725.1 Solobacterium sp.
TCACAGTAAGAGAAGCTATACCACGAATCTGGTAAACGGAAATATCATGGTTTTTGATCGTTCCATCCGTTTGCCAAAACTGGGAGAGATAAAGATAAAGAAACACCGTACTGCACCGGCGGACTGGAAACTGAAGTCCGTAACTGTCACACAGGAACCAAGCGGCAAATACTATGTATCTGTTCTGTACGAATACGAAAGCCAAGTGATCGAACAGAACGATACAGAGAAGACCATCGGTCTCGATTTCGCCATGAACGGACTGTATGTGGACAGTGACGGGTATTGTGCTGAGATGCCGCATTTTCTCAGGAACAGTGAAAAACGGCTTAAAAGAGCACAGCGGAAACTTTCGAAGATGTTTGTGAAGGGTAAGGAAAAACAGTCGAACCGGTATTACAGACAGAAGCACAGGGTTGCGATTCTTCACGAGAAAGTGCGGCATCAGAGAGCTGACTGGCTTCATAAGGAATCAAGAGATCTGATCAACCGATATAACTATATCGGGATCGAGGATCTTGATATGAAAGGCATGAGTCAGTCACTGCATTTTGGAAAGAGTGTCAGCGACAATGGCTGGGGGATGTTTGTCCACATGCTTTCCTACAAGGCAGAGATGGTGGGAAAACATGTAATCAAGGTGGATCGAATGTTCCCATCAAGTCAGATGTGTCACGAGTGCGGATGTCTGAATCCTGAAACAAAGGACCTTAAGGTTCGTGAGTGGGATTGTCCGGTATGCGGAGCACATCATGACAGGGATCATAACGCAGCGCAGAATCTGAAAGCAGAAGCACTCAGGATTGCGCTTCTGTAATGAACTGAAATGAAACATGGTACCCTGGGGCACAGGGAATCCGATAAGCCCGGGTTATCTGAACGCGTTGGCATTCTTGACCGGGAAGCCCCCACCTCTAAGCGTCAGTGTAGGTGGTGGGAGTATGTCACTGACTGCAATCGCTGCGTTGATTTCCTCCTGTGAATAACGTTCAGACTCAACTTCATGGGTCTCTGCATTCTTCACATTGCCGCCGCAGGCACATAGACCGAATGCCGCCGTCAGCATCACCCCTGCATGCATAATCCGTTTCATATCTTTCCCCTGAGCATAATCCGTCAGCTTTTACACTGCGGCCGATACGTCACTTATTCCTTACCGATTGGTATCGACACTTCACACACATAATCTTTCGGGTATGCGTCCTTTGTTCCTCTCAGTTTCCAATATGCTTTCCAGTAATCACACCACTTCCCATAAGCGGTTTCTATTTCTTCTTCCGTGTATTTTCCCTTTTTTCCCACGACTTCCAGCTCATCACCGCCAACGATAAAACCGACATCATCGCAGCCGGTGCAGAGCAGATGTCCGGCGGTCTGAAGCGTTTCCGAACCGTTGAAATCCTTAATCACTGTTCGGTGTCTGTAATCATTCAGCACCCGTTCAGCTGCTTTTCTGTCATCAAATGCCATATTGTACGTATCGATTGGATAGATCACAGAATCATCATCAAGGAGACGTTCATACCATTTCTCATCATTCAGATTATCCAGAAAGACCGCAAAGGCATTGCCGCGGAACCGGACTGCCAGAATATCCGTACTGTGCGGTTGTTTCTCCGATGTGTTTTCATCGTAGAGCATAATATCGCAGAACTGCACCTGGACCATGTCATCCCGGATAAGCCACCGGTGCCATGAGCCGACATCAGATATTGCATCGGCCAGTATATTGAGCGTATCAATGTCCATGATATTATCTTCCCTTCCGGCAAATAATGATTTGTCCATCTGCTTTCATTATACAAAAGCAGGACCTTTGCAGTCCTGCCAGTTGTGGCAATCGCACTCCGATAACCCTCTCTTATTCCCCGGCTTCTGTGTTCTGTTTCGGAAAAACAGCTCCCGTGTCAGCCAGATGAAGCTGTGACGCATCCACATTGTCCTGATCGGATTGTTCAGCGCTGATGGTTGAAAGCTCTCCGTTCAGCTGTTTCCGGACACTCTGTGCTCTCAGTATCACAAACTGTTTCAGTGCCTCACAGCCCCTGCGGTATTCATCCGATGTATAGAAAGCAGTCGGATCTTTTTCAACATACGGCAGCATCCCGCTTACTTCATCGAGCTTACGTTCAAACGCACCCGATTCAAAATACTCCGTAAGCAGATCATTCATTAAAGCGCTTCATTTTATGTTTTCTCTGCAGCCATTCCTCTGTGAGTTATACTTCATTCTTCGCCGTACAGGCTCAGAAAGCATTTCCGACTTTTGTAAAGATATCGATGGCGTCCTGCAGTATATTGCGGACCAGCCTGATGCATTCCGGATTCAGATTGGTATATGTGTCTTTAACTGTGTGATAGTAATCCTGCGGCGTGAAAGCAACACCGCATATCGCAGCTGCTTTTACACCGACTGCCGAGAAAGCCTCGGAATCATTGGCACCTGGATAAAACTCCGCAATACGCATATCCAAGCCGTTTTTCATTGCCGCAAAATACAGCAGGTTGCAAACCTCTTCACTGTTTGATTCCGTATAATTGATGCCCCGTGAGAAGATCCTCAGTTCTTCAATCGAGTGAATCGTATCCGGAGCGATGACAATCGTATTAAGCTTCAGCAGCTCTTCTACGTTTTCGTTTGCGAATGCACGTGCACCGCGCAGACCCGATTCTTCACCATCGGTGAGCAGGCAGCAGACTTCCGTGTCATCGTAGCGGATATCCTTATCTGCCATTTCCTTCAGAAAGCTCATGGCAAGGAAACAGCCGGTAAGGTTGTCATTGGCACCGTCAACGATGGTGCGCCAGTCCACAAAGAAGAGCAGCGGTGAATAGAGAATTGAATTGATGATCTCAATTACTGCAAATACATGAAATACCCGGGGCGGAAGAAAGTTCGCCAGAGCCAGATAGCAGAAGAAGAAATTAACAACCCAGTAAAGAAAGGCAGAACCTATGCATGTATAGATCAGCGGGGTCGGGAAATGCTTGAGCACCGGCATTTCATACGCAGCGTCCACATGACCGCAGAGGATAATGCGCCGTTTGGGCGTGTTTTTGGCCTTACGCACCATATAGAGGTTCTGTCCGGTCCGCTTCGGATACAGTCTGTCTGTAAACGGGCGGAACAGAATATATTCCACGATGATGATCACTGCACTGCAGATTGTCAGAACCAGTGAAACAATAAACGGCCAGAACTTTCCGGAATATACACCGTTAAGGAAAAAAGCACAGGCGATCAGGCTGAGAAACGCGTCGAGAGGAATCGAACCGATAAAGGCATGCGGATGCATCTCAAACTGCTGCGTCCGGATCTCATCAACACAGTCCTTCATGGCCTCAGCCATCTGTGCCTCGGCGGTTTTTACCGTTTCACTTCCCGCGGTGCGGCGTTTGTGGTTCTTGCAAATCGACTCAATCCCGTCAGTTATATATTTAATGTAATCCATATCTGTCATCCCTATTCTTGTGAGTTCTGGAAAGCTCTGTACTGTTCCAGCAAGTGTTTACGGAAGTCACTCGTAATAACGCATGTAATGATCGCCACGATGATCAGAAACAGGATGGCAGGTAAAAATACAGCCAGCATCTCGTTGATTTTGGTTCCGGCGACATCGATCATCTCAGGCTGCAGAGATGATTCCAGCGTTGTACCGATTGTAATGACTGAACCGGGAATAAGTTTGATGACATTCAGATCATAAAGAGAAATAAATGATGTCAGCAGCAGCGGAATAAAGCTGCCCAGAAGCGCAATGACTGAAATGAAGATTGAATACAAAAGAGAACAGTACTGCACGCTGAGCAGGATTGGGAAAACAAAGAGAATACTCCCTCCGAGACCCAGTGTGGATGTGGTGGTAACAGCCGATACGACAAAACTTATCCCGATCACCCATTTAAGCAGGCTTCCTCTGCCTTCCCTTTTCCTGACAATGATCAGTTCAACAATGGCAATGATCAGCAGGATCACAGAGAAATGCAAATAAGTACTCATCGATCCGAGTTCTTCGACCTTGGCGTTAAGCAACAAAGACAAACCGCACATGAGCAGTTCAAGGAAGACAAACATATAAGCGCTTATAAGGTTTGCGGAGTGTTCGAGGATTCCAAACAGACCCAGCTTACCTCTTTGCATTAAGGATTTTGAAATCAAGAAAACAGCCCCCTTCCATACCGCATTATAGCGGATTTGCGGTTGTTTGCCACGCTGTAAAAGGCAACCGTCCGCTGCCCTGTCAATCCGGCAAATTAGAATTTGTTGACTTTATCTATATCGTCTCAATTTCTGTATCTCACCCAAACACTTCATCAAACAGGATTGAAACAGATCCTTCGCTGCAGAATTCTCTGACGGAATAACCGAGATTTGGAGCTTTGTAAGAATCATCTGCTCCGGCGTCTTTTAATGCCTGCAGCACACTTCTGAGATCTTCGTGCAATTCCTCTGTAAAGATACGATCTTTCCCTTCACGATGTTCCGCATAATTGTATGATGGCAATATCTGCTTTGCCTGCAGTGCAAAACGGTTCAATCCTGAATTGCCATATGAATCAAGTGCTTTTACATCTGCTCCCATATCAAGCATTCGTTTCAGAACAGCGAGTGCTTCAACAGCTCTCTCTTTTGTCGAGAAAACCCGGAAGCCTGTATATTTATCATCTGTATTCCACCTGCATGACATCACAGCACAGTTGATTGCATCATGAAGCACCGGTGTTCTCCATGTGTTGCAGCAGGTCTCATCCTCGATAAAGTCCACATCTGCGCCCATATCCAGTAAATAGCTGGCAATTGCGGTATTTCCTGTTTTGAGCGCGACCTGCAAAGGCGATTGTCCGTCATCCTTCTTAGGCGGCTTCTTTGCAGCACAATTTACCAGTTCAGGTTTCTTTTCAATGATTTGCCTTACCATTTCAAGGTCAGATGCTCTTATAGCAGTAAACAGTTTGTTCATGTCGTTTCACCTTCCTGAATTATGCTTTATTTTTTCTCCGGCAATTTCACAAATCATATCAAACTCTTTTTTCATTATGTCGGCACAGGCAGGGAAGTCCTGGCGCATTACTTTCCTTATCATTTTTTCTCTTCCAGCCACTCTGCCGTCATAATCAAACGGGAATTTGTCATACTGACTAAATCACCCCATTTTCCCAAAAGGCTTCAAAAGTGTTTGCCACTCCGCTATGTTCGGTGATTTTTCCATCTACTATTTTATCTATATTTACACCTTTGATTTCTATGGTCTTATTGGTTGGCGTTATTCCTAAAAACTCACCACTATGA
>JAFUCL010000095.1 GCA_017459725.1 Solobacterium sp.
GGTCAGCCAAATTATACGATGCACAACACAATTCCGTATACAAAAACGCCGGATTCTGTATTCCGACGTTTCTTTCTGTAATACTGATTTCCGCTTTTCCCAAATTTTATCCTAACCGGAAGTTAGCTTTTCATTCGCGGAGAAAAACAAAAGCGGTGAATTTACACCGCTCAGTCTTCAAGAAATTTCACAAATACGGGTTTGCCGGTATACTGTTTCGGCTCTGTTTCACCGCGCAGTACGGATAAAGCACCGGATGACATTGCTTCATGTTCGAATTCACCGGGATATACGGCAATCGGCGCAATCCAGGAACAGGATGCCTTCACCTTTTCAACGACATCATCAAACCTGAGCAGACCTCCGGTCAGTACGATTGCGTCCACTTTGCCATCCAGTACAGTCGCCATGGCACCGATATACTTATTGGTCTGATAGATCATGGCATCCCAGACACGGTTTGCCCTTACATCCCCTTCTTCCACCATCTTATGGATGACATCGGAGTTGGATGTCCCGAAGTGGGAAGACAGACCGCCGCTGACGGAACAGAGATTGCGGATTTCCTCGGGTTTCTTATCAAAGAGATTATGGAGCACATCGGTTACGGACATGGAGCCCATTCTCGTCGGAGAGAACGGACCTTCACCGCCGCCGGCATCATTCGCATCGATCTGTCTGCCGTCCCTGTGTGCCGCAATGGAAATACCGCCGTCAATATGCGCCACAACAAGCCGCAGGTCCTTGTAGTCCCTGCCGCAGTCCTTTGCATACTTCTTTGCCGCAGCCTTCAGGTTCAGCGCATGTGTATATGCCTTGCGGTAGATGCCGCGGATACCTGTGATTCTGGCTACATCCTGCAGCTCATCCATCACCGTCGGATCCATCATGAATACACGGCAGCCGTACTTCTTCTGCAGCTCCCATGCCATCTGCACACCGAGCATGGAGGAATGATAGAGACCGCCCTTGAGATCATGGGTGTCCTTTACCATCTGTTCATTTACTTCGTAGATGCCGCTTTCAACCGAGTAGCATGCGCCGCCTCTGCCTACAATGGCATCGATCTGTGTCATATCGATGTTGTCTTCTTCAAGGAACCTGTATATGACTTCCATACGGTAATCAAGCTGGTCGTTTATGGTCGGGAACTTAACAAGAACTGTCGAATCATGAAAGACGTCTTTCGTAAAAAGACATGTTTCATCTTCGTGCAGGGATACTTTTGTGGATGTGGAGCCGGGATTGATTACCAGTATTCTGAAGTGTTTCATGGTTGGGATTTCCTCTCTCAATAAAGGATTATAAAACAAAAAACTGTTAAAGTACTACCGCATTCAGCTGACCAGACCGATCATGAATTTCACCAGGAACGGGAAGATCGTATATACGCTGATCAGTCTGACGATCTGCAGTATAGCAATCTTGGGGGACTGTCCGCCAAGGTCCGAAGCAATCAGCGCCATATCACTGGCACCGCCCGGTGAAGAAGCAAACATCGCAGACACAAAGTCAATGCGCTTTGTCAGTCTCATCAGGAATGAAATCAGGAAATTGAACGCAACATAGCAGATCATCAGGACAACCGTCGGCAGGAATACACTCGGCAGTCTCACTACGGTTTCCATGGTGATGCTGGAGCCGATCAGACCGCCGGCAATCACCTGTACGGCTTTCTTGTATTTACGGTCGAACATGGCTCTCTGGGAATTCATGTTCAGCAGGATAACGGCCACCATGGAGCAGCTCAGCGCACCGGCCGGCAGACCAAGCGTCGTACCGATCCAGGCACCTATCAGACCGCAGGCAAGCGTTACGATATGCTTCACAACACGGTTATCCGGAATGATGCGGTCAATGAATGTCTCTTTGACTTCCACATCCGTTTCGGACAGCGGATCACCGCCGTCGCCGGTACCGGTTTTCTTCGATACCCAGGTGATCAGCACCGGGAAGATCAGATAGACAAAGAACAGACGGAATGACTGCACAAAGGAAACAATGGCAGGATTCGCATTCAGGTCATATGCCATCAGGGAGATATCCACAACACCGCCGGGAACACAGATCAGGAAGCTGGTGGCCGGATCAAACCCGAACACCTTGTTCATGAGCAGACCGACCGAAGCCGTAAAGAACAGGAAACATACCACCAGGATCAGCGCCGGACCGATCAGTTCCTTCAGATTCCGGACATCCTTCCGGGTCAGGGAAAGACCGATCAGAACACCGGATACCGACTGGGTGAAGAACTTGGTCTTCGCCGGCAGCATAGCGCTTCCCGTAAAGATGTTGTACGCTGCCACACCGATCATGGCACCCAGCATGAACGGAATCGGGATATGCAGTTTCTTTGCTATGAAGGCGCCCGCTATTGCCACGAGTACAGTGAGCACAATGCCGAGCAGAGGATTCTGTGTCACAAAATTATTAATACTCATAAAAAATCACCACCGCTTCAATATTCTGACATATGTCCTGATTTGTCTATGTGCTGCAGTGAAAGATATGGAAATATGACACACTTTAGGGAAATTTATACATTTAAACTGCTACAATAGTTAGAAAATGGGGGATTATTTATTATGAAACGGACTGGTTTCGGTTCTAGACTGGGTTTTATTTTTGTCAGTGCCGGATGTGCAATCGGTATCGGCAATGTCTGGAAATTTCCGTATCTGGCCGGTGAGAACGGCGGCGGTTTGTTTGTACTCTTGTATCTGTTCTTCCTGCTGATCATGGGAATACCGGTTCTGACCATGGAGCTTGCTGTAGGACGTGCAAGCCGTCAGAGTATTGTGCAGGCATATCACAGACTGGAGCCGGCCGGATCCAAATGGCATATCCACGGCTGGTTCTGTGTCATCGGCTGCTACATCCTGATGATGTACTACACCACGGTCAGCGGCTGGATGCTTGTTTACTTCGTGAAATACCTGACCGGTTCCATTACCGCTGTGCCGATGGATCAGATTGCCGGTGTATTCGGGGCAATGACAGGCAGTCCGTCAGTCATGACCATTGCCATGATTGTGACCGTCATCGCCGGTTTTGCGGTCTGCTCACTCGGTATCCAGGAAGGTCTGGAACGTATCTCCAAGATCATGATGTCCGCCCTGCTGGCACTGATTCTCGTACTGGCTGTGCACAGTCTGACGCTGTCAGGCGCCGCTGCCGGTACATCCTTCTACCTGAAACCGAACATTGAAACATTCACGCAGATCGGTGCAAAGAACGTCATGAGTGCGGCTATGAACCAGGCATTCTTCACCCTCAGCATAGGCATTGCGTCCATGGAAGTCTTCGGCAGCTACATGTCGGATGACTATACACTGACCGGAGAAGCCGTGCGTATCTGTGCTCTGGATACCTTTGTGGCAATCATGTCAGGTCTGATTATTTTCCCGGCATGCTTCAGCTTCGGCGTGGAGCCTGATTCCGGTCCCAGTCTGATCTTCCTGACCCTTCCCAGGGTATTTGCGGCCATGCCCGGCGGCAGAATCTGGGGTGCCCTGTTCTTCCTGTTCATGACCTTCGCAAGCTTCTCGACCGTCATCACCGTCTTCGAGAATCTGATTGCGGCATCCATCGACAACTTCGGCATGTCCAGAAAAAAAGCAGTTGTGCTCAACTGCATCTTCCTGCTCATTGCCGGTATGCCGTGTGTGCTCGGCTACAATCTCTGGAGCGGCATTCACCTGATCAAAGGCATGGACATCATGGGCACGGAGGATTTCCTGGTTTCCAATCTGCTGCTGCCGGCGGGATCACTGATCTTCCTGCTGTTCTGTGTCACGAAATGGGGCTGGGGCTTTGACAAATACCTGGCGGAATGCAACAAGGGTGAAGGCATCAAGATGCCGTCCTGGCTGAAGTATTACTTCCGCTTCATCCTGCCGGTGCTGATCCTTGTAATTCTCATACAGGGACTTATCTGACAGACACTGCGGGAGAGCTTAACGCTCTCCCGTTTTTCTTTTTCAGAATTCACACACCCAGGCTCCCGGTATATCCGCAATCAGTTCTTCATACAGGTTATACCAGCTGCAGCACTCCGCAATCACCGCAGAATCACCGGATATGACGTTGGCCTGCTTCTTCAGCTCCGTATCCGCATTGTGCACCATCCGTATATCAACCGGGAAACCAAGTTCCTCAGCCTTCTCCGCAATATGGCTTTTCAGACGTCCGGAATTGGATACCGGCGCATCCACCCAGAATACTGCATCTCCCACTTTGTGTTCCTGCAGCCTGCGGATGATCCGCTCAATGGCAGGATCTGTTTTCTCAATCACGGCATAGGTGCCGGCCAGTCCGCTGAGATCCCGGTAACAGCCGTCCCTTCCCTTCAGCAGCATGCTTCCGCTGAGCGCCGTCTCCATCAGGATCACGGCATTGAACGCATCCACATGCACGGAGCATCCATCCACTAATTCATTCAACTGTTTCGCTCGGCGCTGCGCCAGCATCTCCTCGGAAGCACATACCCTTAACAAAGCATTCCGCTGTCTTTCCTGCAGCAGAAAATGATTGCATACAAACGTGAGTGCAGAGCGGAACGGATAGCCGCGCTCCAGCAGATACTTGATGTCATCCGCGCACCTTGTCAGTATCCGGCAGGCTTCCTCTCCGAAGAGAACCGTGTCTTCTGCACAGTATCCCCTGCGTACATTTTTCATAGGACCAGACCTGCCGCAGAGAATACGGCCCAGGAGATCACGCCGATCAGCGCCGTCAGAGCAATGACCCAGAATACGGAGGCATACACCGGCTGGTTATATACACGGAAAAACGGATACGGACCGTCCACCTTCCGCATGCAGTTCAGAATTAACATAATGATCCCGTACAGGAAGGTAATGCCCATGCTTGCCGCAATCATATCGGCACCGGCATGCGCTTCGAAGAAGATATAGGATATCACGCAGAGCAGCGGACACAGCACATGGTGAAACGGACCGTTGCCTCTCAGCAGCAGCTTCTCCGCACTGCCGCCCATCGGAATCAGCACACATGTCGTCACCAGAAAGGTCATCGTCACCGCACAGGCTGCCAGATACCGGATCTCCGTCACCCATGACAGCGGTCCGAACAGCACATACAGCAGACACGAAAGTCCGCACAGCATATTGGACAGCTGTGTGTAATACACGAAATTGGCCAGTTTTCTGGCTTTGAAGCACATGTACAGCGAAACTGCTTCCAGCAGGAAGATTGCAGCATTCAGTATCAGTCCCATATCATCACCGCCTGTCTTAACTATACCGCACACAATCAAAAAAGACCGCGGAATGATTCCGCAGTCAGTCCTGAATGATATGCTTGCCGAACTGTTCAGCCGTACTCCGTGAAGAGGAAACATCCTTGCTGCGGCACCAGAAGGTCACCGGCAGAACTTCGATTCCCTTATCCTCAAGGATATTCTTCATCAGATCCAGAGCGTGCCTGGACAGCCATGATGTGGAGAACACCGCTGCCCTGCCGATCTTATCCGCCGGCAGAGACTGCAGATACTCCTTCAGTCTTTTATCAAGACCGTAGGCATACAGCGCACCGCCCACAATCAGCACATCCGTATACTCCGTAATAACAGCTTCCGGAGTGTCTGCGGACACCGCCTTTGTGCCGGCACCTGCCGCCACAGCCTCCGCAATGGCAGCCGTGTGGCCGCTGCGGGAAACATAAACAACTGCAGTTTTCATAAAATCTCCTTTAGAACATAATACAGCACCGGACCGGACTCTGTATGCATCAGCGGATTACTTTGCCGGGGGAGACAATTGTTCCGTCAGGCAGTTTACTGCCCTTGTACAAATTACAGCCCGGCCGGTACTGTTATTGAATTCCGGCCTTGCGGTCAGATATTCAATCCTGCTGTCCAGATTTTAAGATCTTCTTCGGATACGTCGCCGCCCAGACGCTTTCCTTCCGCTGCTTCCGCACCGGTCAGTTCAGCAATTCTCTTCGCTGCGCCTTCTGCACCGCCGCCACCGGATGTGCAGAACGGAACGATCTTCTTACCGCTGAAATCAGCACTGTCAAGGAATGTATCAACGACACTCGGCTCACGTCCCCACCAGATCGGGAAACCTACAAATACCGTGTCATATGCACTGACATCTGCTGTGCAGGCAAGTGCAGGACGGCAGTTGGGATCGTTCATTTCCAGAGTGCTGCGGGACTGTTTGTTTGTCCAGTCGAGATCTTCCTTGGTATACGGAGTCTCCGGCTTGATTTCAAAGAGATCGGCGCCTTCAACAGCCGCAAGTTCTTTCGCTACATGTGCAGTAACACCGCTGGCGGAAAAATACGCTACAAGCTTCTTTGTCATAATCAATATCCTCCATTCATATAAGTTGTATTAAATTTAATTTTACACAATCTTTATAGCTTTATTATGATATCTGCACCGGACGCATGCAATTTACACATCCGCACATTTGTCTATCTACAGGAAGTATCTGTGCAGTGAAACCGGCATTGCCGTGATGATATCATCAGCCAGTTCTTCCGCTGTTTTCTTCTTCTCAGTGCTGAGCCAGTATACGCAGATTCCCGAGCAGGCATATACGAACATGCGCAGATGTGTGCGTTCCGTATCTGTCAGGGCATCCCGGCCGAATCTGTTCGCTATATATTCTTCCGCAGAGGCAATCGTACTTTCCGACGATCCCACATAATACGAATCAGGGCCGTTTGTGTTGGAGATGGCATTGAGCATGAATACCGCATGCTCATCACAGTACTTCAGATTGGCTACAGTGACATCACGGAAGGAATATTCTCCGGATTCAAACTTCTGTCTGCTCCGCTCTGCCTGTGATTTGTATGCCCATACCATCAGTGCATATTTGTCAGGAAAATAATTATAAAAAGTCTGTCCTGACACACCGCAGGCTGCGCACAGTTCACGCACCGTAATACGGCTGACAGGTTTTCTGCGGGCGATTTTTTCCATTGTCTCCGCAAGTTTTTCGGGAATCACGGTTCTTACGTCCGCGTTCATTTTTCTGTCGCTCATTGTGTATACTCCGGTTTATATGAAGGGATCCCCCCTGGGGGATCCCCATGCGTACGATCACTCAATAAGGCCTGTTTCCTTCATGTTGAGATACGCTGCCGTCAGTGTATCCTTCTGGTTCAGGTTGTTCATGAAATCCTGTTCGACAACTGCCCATTCAATGCCCTCTTCAATACCTGCTTTGAGAACTTCCCTGAGCGGCAGTTTGCCGGTGCCGGGTGCTGTAAAGCGCGGCATCATCTTCTTGTATCCGCCGCTGTCCATACCGGGCATGGCCGGCTGTTCAACCCATCCGTCCGTGAAATCCTTGATGTGCAGCATACTGATTCTGTCCGCATAACGGTGAATGTAATCCACCGGGCAGCCGCCGCCGTAGAGAACCCATCCCGTATCCAGCTCAAACTTCAGGTTTTCCGTATTGGCATACATGAGCTGCAGGATCGGCATACCGGCTACTTTCATAGCGATTTCGGTGTCATGGTTGTGGAACATGAAGTCAATGCCCTCACCCTTGAAGAAGGTTGCTTTCCGTTCAAACTCTTCGATTTCAGCCATGATCTCATCGTATGTCGGCGGTGTCTTGCGCATACCGAAACGGTAGGTAGCAGCGACACTGACGTATGTAGCGACTCTTGTCACACCTACTTTATGGCAGTTCTCGGCTGTTTCTTCCAGGGTCGGTGCCGGCTGTCCGGGTCTTGCGAACATACCCATAACAAGCGGCTGGATACCCATAGCCTTGACTCTGGCAAGATTGGCTTCCACATCACCGTTCAGCAGCGGTGAACCATGCTCAAACGCCTTGTATCCGATGGCCGCATATTCTCCAATTATTTTGAACCATTCTTCACCCTGTACACCGCGCGGAACAAAACCGATAAAACCAGCTTTCATCTTTTCCATAATTATTCATCCTTTCCGCCGGAAAACATGCATAAACCATATATGCAGAAAAGAATGATGTGTCTGCGGTATTATGCTGTATTCCCAGCTCTTTACCATTATCATAAGCAGTTTTTACACTAAGTACAATAACTCACACGCAAAACAGCGGAAAGACGGCAAAAAGAGCGGCATTATGCAATTTTCTGATACTCCACCAGATAGCCGTCGGGGTCTTTCAGAAAGAAGGAGTACACCGGAAACTGCGGATGTCTGCGCGGTTCACGGTAAATATCGCACTTATCCTTCAGTTCTTCGTATTTTGCCAGCACGGCATCATTGTCCGCAAGGTTCAGAGAAAGACATACACCCTGATCCCCTGAAAGCGGCTTTCGGCCGTCGGCGTACTGGCAGAAGCCCCAGAGACTGCCGTCCGCACTGAAGATATAGAGATTCTCGCCCTGCTTCTGCACTGCGGGCAGACCCAGCAGATCCCGGTAAAACGAAACGGTGCGCTGTATATCGGTACACGGCAGAAATACGATGCCTGCTTTAATCTCCATTGTCTTTTCCTCCCCTGCTGTCTATTTCCGTAATCATGATCATGGTTTCCGGCAGATGTTTTAACTGCTCAGCCAGCGCTTCCGGAACGATCCGGTGCCTGTCGAGATCAGAAAGATTCACCCAGACAAGCTCTTCACCCGTTCCCCGGGCTGTCTTTGAGCGGGCAGAGGCATGTTCAATGTCCGGATGATCCGCCATCAGGAAATACAGACCGAATTCATGGACATGTTCGCCGGTCACGGAAAAGTCATAGAACTGCTCTTCGAAGACGAGCAGCCGCTGCACTTTCAAAGCAATACCGGTTTCCTCCAGGCATTCCCGCTCTGCCGCTTCCGCAGCTGTTTCATCAAAGCGGATCCTGCCGCCGACCGTATACAGATACGGTTCCTCCGGATTGCGCATCAGCAGCACTTTCCCCTCATGTATGATCACGGCACCGGCCCGGCAGTTAAACCGGCCCTGCTCTGTCCTGAACGTAAGATCAATCATATATTCCATTTTATCCTCTCCGCCATCATGCGCAAATCCTGTATTTCACCTGTGTTTCCGGTTTCATCCTGATCATGTTTCCGCTTATAATAATGGATATGCGCAGATTCTCCCTATTCAGACTCGTATACCTTCTCTTCAGCGTATTCATGTGCGTGGTTTTCATCGCCGGAATCCGCAGTTTTATCGTGATTCCCGAACAGGCGCGCGCAGCCCGGGCAGAGATTGAAGAGATGCTGAGAAAGAACCAGGAGGAAGCAGAGCGCAAACGGCAGTATTCCCTGGAGCAGGCAGAGAAAAGACGGCTTGAAGCAGAGGCCGCGGAAGCAGCCAAGCCCAAGCGTCTTTCCGAACTGTATACGGACGCATCGGAAATGCGGATCACCGGCATCGGCGACTCGGTCATGCTGGCAGCTCTGCCGCAATTGTATGAACGCTTCCCGAACGGTTACTTTGATGCTGTCTTCGGACGCACACTGTTTGAAGGACGCAGCACTGTCTATGCCCTGGAGGAAAGCGGTGAGCTCGGTGAAGCCATCGTATATTCACTGACCACAAACTCCTACGTGGAGGAAGCGGATATAGAAGATCTGATTGCCCATTCGGCAGGCAGACCGACCTTCTGGATCACCACCTACGGTGTCACCAATGACTCCAATGCCAAAATGAGAAATGTCACTTCCCGTTATGACAATGCATATATGATCGAATGGGAGAGTTTAGCCATGCAGCATATCAGTGAATGGATTCTGCCTGACGGCCTGCATCCCAACGAAGAAGGTTCCCGTGCATACGCGCAGCTGATCTGCGACACGATCACGCATGAACTGCTTTATGTGCCCGATCACCGTAAGGAAAGGCTGGACGTGGAGAAATGAAAAGGACCCGCAGCACAAGAATTACCGGACTGGACGGACTGCGCACCCTGGCTCTGTTAGGCGTGCTGTTTTACCATGCCTTCCCGACCAAAATCAAGGGAGGCTATTTCGGTGTTGTGCTGTTCTTTGTCATCAGCGGTTTCCTGACCGCGTATTCATCCGCCCGCAAAAACACACCGGTGCTGCCGTACTACGGCAAACGTCTGCTGCGTATATATCCAGCATTGATCCTGATGCTGTTCATCAGCACCGAAGCCGTGGCACTCGCCGATATGTTTAAGCTCATGAACGCACATGAAGAGATTGCCAGTGTCCTGCTCGGATACAACAACTACTGGCAGATTGCAAAGAAAGCGGACTACTTCGCCGACCTTGCGAATACATCTGCCTTCACCCATCTCTGGTATATTGCGATCCTGGTTCAGTTTGAAGTGATCTGGCCTTGGCTGAACAAACTCTGCCAAAGGAGAAACGGACTGCTCATTCTGTCCGTGATCACGGTTGTATCGATGTTTATCATGCCAATCCGGGCATTGTTTACGGACGCTTCTGCTACAGTGCTCTATTATGCGACCGATACCCGTATCCATGCTCTGCTGCTGGGTGCGCTTGCCGGAATGTTTGTTTCCCGCATCGGTCCCCTGCGTCTGCAGCGCCTGCCTTCACTTATCATCACCGTGCTGTTCCTGATTACTACGATCCTGCTGTATCTGTTTGTGCCGGGCACGAATATGAACGTCTACCGGTTTGGTCTGGTGCTGTATGCTCTGTTCTGTACGCTGATGGTGCTTGTATGCGCCTACCGCCGCAACCGCATCGGCTGCTGGCTGGATCTTCCAATCTGCAGATTCCTCAGCAAATACAGCTATGAAATCTATCTCTGGCAGTATCCGGTCATGTTTGTCTGCGGTATCCTGAAGTTCAACACAAACATCCTGCACTGGCTGCTGCAGATCGTGATCATCATGATCCTGAGCATGTGGACCAATACATTTGTCGGTGCCCTGCAGAAACGGCTTGCCGGAAAGAGTTAATACAGACAGAAAGATATTGTTTGCAGAAAAGGAACCATCACGGTTCCTTTTTCGTTACTTAGTGCATTCTTCAACCCAGGCAATGAAGTTATCCGTACTGTTTCCGGTTCTCTCTGCCTGTGTATGTTCCTGACCCCATACCGTTTCAAAGTCAACGCTGTCAACGGAATCGTAGTTCTCAAGCGCCAGAGCCAGGTTCATTTCGGTGGACAGTGCACAGTCACCCTGGTTGATGCCGGTGCGGATACGCCAGTACTTAGCAACTTCGGAAGTTCCGTATCCTTCACTGCTTTCCAGCAGATAATACAGCGGTGTATACATCTGCAGTCTTGTTTCCACGGTATTGCCGGCACTGTCGGTGCGGGTGAGATCCTCCGCATACGCAGACGCATATTCACTGTTGAGTTCACTCAGAATACCGGCAAGCACGGAATCAAAGTGTGCACCGCTGCCATCGCCATATCCGAACAGTGTGTTTTCACCCTGGCCTGCATCCAGCTGGTCAAAGGCGCCGAGACTCTTGGATGCCTGCTTCAGATTCTTCACAAAGGAAGCAATGTCACTGATGGACACCGTATTGGTTTCCGCATCGTATGTGACCCATTCACCATTGGCATTCAGAGCATCAATGTAATCCTGTACTGTCTCATAAGTGCCGGAAAGCGACAGTCCGGAAGATGTTTCGGTGCGCTGGATATCATCAATCTCTTCAAAATTTACTTCGCCGTTTCCGTCAGGTCTTCCCTGCGGCATTCCTTCACCCATTCCTTCCGGACGGGAATGGCCGCCGAAACCGCCTCCAGGCATACCGCCGTGTCCGCCCGAAGATGACGTAGAGGCATCATACGGGAATGCTGTATCCTGCAGGAAGTTGTTCAGGGAATCCTCAATGACAGACTTCATGTACTCGTAGTATGTACCTGCCTGCATGATTCCCTCTTCGGATTCCGTAAGCGTAAGCACGTTTCCTTCAGAATCCTTCAGACCGGCTCCGTTGATATATTCCGCAAAGGCTTCCGCCAGGGCATCACTGATGGCCTGTTCTTCTTCGGACAGTGAGGATCTTGTGGTTCCGAGCATCCATTCATAGGCTTCATCCGCCGTATCAAGATTCGTGATCGGACACCAGCACATCGAACCGAGCACGGCATCGCTGACACCCTGCACAGCACCAATTGCCTGCAGATACGGTTCATACAAAGCACTGTCGCCGGTGGATCCCATCAGAGCTGACTGGGCACCGCCGCCGGACATACCGAATGTGAAGATGGATTCCGCATCACCCGGAACCGTATTATCGGAGTAACGGATGTATCTGACGGCTGCTTTGAGATCAGTCACACCGGCCGGGGCGCCTGCATCCCTGCCGCGGCATCCGGCATGCACGTATACAAAGCCCGCTGCCATATACTGCGACACGGAGGTATAGTCACTCAGGGCCGACTGGGCGGAATAACCCGGTGTGTTGATCGGCATGACGATTGGTGCCGTTTCCGCGGTATATCCGTTGACCGTTCCTTCCGTGCTGATCGTGCATGTATATGTGCCGTCACCGTTGTCCTCAGCATCCATGTAGGCGCCCGGGACAAAGACAGCGAGTGTTTCATATGACGCATCAGCCGGATTCTCACAATAGGAAATGCCAATCCGGTAATAGACATCGTCCTCTTCGTTGTACAGCCATTTCGTGCTGTCAATCCTGGACAGTGAAGTGACTGCTGTTTCAGGTTCGGCTGCGGCTTGTGTCTCTGCAGTAACCTGCGGTTCTTCGGTGGCTGCCGGTTCAGCAGCGGCAGCTGCGGAGGGCTGAGATGAAGACTGTGCTGCTTCACTGCTGCATCCCGTCATAAGAGCGAGCATGCCGCAGAGCACAGATGCTGTTATATTCTTCAGTTTCATGTTTTCTCTCCTTACGCCGACAACATTAAAGCACCAGTCTGAACAGTATGTGAACAATGGTGAACTTTAACATGAACAATGCCGGTCATACGACCGGCACTGTGTTTTATCCGCATATGTATTTATGCAGTAATTTAATCAGATCATCGGGATTGAACGGTTTGGCGATGTGGTCATTCATGCCTGCTTCAAGACACTGCTGCACATCCTCTGCATATGCATTGGCGCTCATGGCAATGACCGGCACCTTCCGGAAGTATTCCCCTTCACTGTTCCGTATCTCTCTGGTGGCTTCATACCCGTTCATGACCGGCATCTGGATATCCATCAGCACCGCATCATACACCGGTTCCCTGCGTATCATTTCCACGCCTTCAAGACCATTGCCGGCAATCTCCGTATCGATGCCGTGCTGGGTCAGGATCAGGGAAGCAATCTCCGCATTGATCACATTGTCCTCAACCAGCAGGATCTTCCGTCCTTCCAGGCTGATGCACTCTTCCTCGGCAACTGTTTCCGCAGCTTCCTCCGTAAGCTCTTCGAGTTCAAGCTCCACGGTAAAGACGGAGCCTTTGCCTGCTTCGCTTTTCACACGGATCTCACCGCCCATCAGCTCCACGACCTTTGCGGTAATGGCAAGACCGAGACCCGTTCCCTGTACAGCGTTGACCGTGGTCTTCTCTTCCCTGGTAAAGCTTTCAAACAGATGCGGGAGGTATTCTTCACTGATGCCGATGCCGGTATCCGCGATGATAAACCGGTAGAGGCTGCGGCCGTTGGTGCCGGGTTCTTCCTCTGCCTTCAGGTCAACCCGCTTGCCTGCCGGTGTGTACTTGATGGCATTGGATACGATGTTGATCAGAATCTGCTCAATGCGCAGCTCATCCGCATTTACGATATAGTGCTGTACATTGCTGTGATCATAGGTGATGTGCAGGGATTTGTCCCTTGCCTGCAGGAGCGTAATGTCTTCGATCCGTCTGAAAATATCGTTCAGGTCGCAGCGTCCGCAGTTCAGCTGCATCTTGCCGCTCTCAATCTTCGAGATATCGAGAATGTCATTGATCAGGGACAGCAGGAAATGCGAGGATGAGCCGATCTTGGCCAGGGAATCCTTCACGATTTCCGGTTTGTCGTAATTGGCATTGGCAATATTGGTATAGCCGACAATGGCATTCATCGGTGTGCGTATATCATGCGACATATTGGCCAGGAAGTCATTTCTGGCGGATGTCTTGGCGTCTGCCATGAGCTGCTGGTATTCCGTTTCACGCTTCATCTGCGCATCGATATTGTTCGTACCGATGATCAGTTGGCTGGTTCCGCCTTCTTCAAGCAGGGTTGCCTTCATGGAGACATACACCGGTTCGCCGCCCAGCATCAGCCGGTACTTGGTCGTGAAATGACCGTCCCTGCGCACGATGGCAAGCACATTCTCCTTGGTGAAGACACGCAGGAATCTGCCCAGATCATCCGGATGCATCAATCTCTCCATATTTTTCCGGCTGACATTGAAGAAGTCCCCGCCTTCCTTCTGCACACCGAGCTCTTCATATCCCTCTGCGGAACTGTACTCCGTAAAATTATCCGTATCCGTATCCACGATGTAGATGCTGAAGTAGTCCTTGGCCAGGGAGCGGGCAATGCGGGAATAGGTCATACTGGCGGAATGCGCGCGTTCAAAAGCTTCCCTTGCCTTCATCTGCTCATCCACGCTGGATATTCCGATGACCGCATGGCGCACTTCCTCTTCGATCATCCTTGTGACCTTGAGATGCACGTATGTAGGCTCATCATGAAACATCATCCGGAATGTCATCGTAAACGGCTTACCGCGGTCCAGGGACCCGAGCACATTATCTCTTGTAAACCGGTCAAGGAAACGCTCCCGGTCTTCCGCATAGATCAGCTTTTCAAAGTTGTTCCTTGAAAAAGCAATAAAATCATCACCTGTCTTCGGCAGTCCGAAAGACCTGTATTCCTCAGATGCAAAATACTCAATAAAGGTATCATCCTGTACATTCACATAGTAAATACAGAAGTAATCAGCCGCCAGTGCCTGTGCAACCGCTGACTGCGGTACTGCCAGTATTTCTTTTTCCATACGTATTTCCTGCCGTTCAGTCTCTGATCAGACTTTCGAGTGTTTCAAACAGCTTCTCTGCCTGTACGGGCTTGCTCAGATGCGCATTCAGTCCGGCCTGCAGACTTCTCTGCACATCCTCATCAAACGCATTCGCAGTCAGTGCAATCACCGGCACTTCCTTGGCGTCTTTCCGGTCCATTGCCCTGATGGTTCTGGTTGCTTCAAGACCGTCCATTTCCGGCATCCGCATATCCATCAGCACCGCATCGTAGTATCCTTCTTCACTCGCCGCAAACTTATCCACGGCCTCTTTGCCGTTCACGGCATGATCCACCGTAATGCCCTTTGTTTCCAGAACCATCTCGATGATCTCCGCATTGATCTGCACATCTTCCGCAAGCAGGATCTTCCTGCCGTTCAGTTCGGCTTTATGGGTATTTCCTTTTCCGGTGCGTCTTGTCACAGCCGAAGAGAATTCATCCATGACCGTACCGGCAAACAGCGGCTTGGAGATGAAGCTGTCAACACCGGCCTGCAGCGCTTCTTCCAGCACATCATCCCAGCGGTAAGCCGTCAGGATAATAATCGCCGATTCATCACCGCAGATATTGCGGATCTGTCTGGTCGTCTCAATACCGTCCATCTCCGGCATCTGCCAGTCCACCAGAATAAGATTGTATGCCGTACGGCGGGCCTGCTGCATACGCACCTTTTCAACTGCCTCCGCACCGGAAAGCACCGTATCCGCACGGATACCCGCTTTTTCCAGTACAAGACGGGCATGTTCGCAGGCCACCGGATCATCATCCACAACCAGCACCTGCATATCCTCCGGTCTTACGGAAGTTGTTTCCTGTCCTTTGCGTTTCGATTCCTCCAGCGGAACGGTGACCGTGAAGACGGAGCCTTTGCCCTTTTCACTCTCCACGCTGATCTGCCCGTTCATCATCTCCACGAAGCTCTTGGTAATGGACATGCCGAGACCCGAGCTTCCGTATTTGTTTGTGGTGGAATTGTCTTCCTGTGCAAACGAATCAAAGATATGCGGCAGGAATTCCCTGGACATACCGATGCCCGTATCACTGATTGTAAACTGCATGGCTGCCTTGCCGTCGAAGGATGCCGTACGCTTCACATCGAGGGTGACACTTCCGCCTTCAGGTGTGAACTTGACCGCATTGCCCAGGATATTGATAAGCACCTGCTTCAGCTTCATACTGTCGCCGACATAGTAGTCATCCACATCGCTGCTGATGAGGCAGTTGTACTCCAGACCTTTTTCGGCACACTGTCCGCCGAACATCGTGTTGATCGTTTCAATCAGCTTCGGGAATGAGAACTCTTCATGTTTCAGAGTCATGCGTCCGGACTCGATCCGGGACATATCCAGGATATCGTTGATAAGACCCAGCAGATGATCTGCGGAAGCACCGATCTTTTCCAGATAGCCTCTGGTCTTCGGAGACAGACCGGGATCACTCAGTGCGATATTGTCCAGACCGATAATGGCATTCATCGGAGTGCGGATTTCATGCGACATATTCGACAGGAAGGCTGTCTTGGCTTTGTTTGCCTCTTCCGCAGCCGTCAGGGCATCCGAAAGCACCTGGCTCTGCTGTTCCAGTTTTTCCTGCAGCGCGATGCGTCTTTCCAGCTCTTCCTGTTTGCCGCGCACTTCCGCTTCCGCCGTTTCACGTTCCAGTACAAGTCTGGCATTCTTTCTGCTCTCGGAAAGAATGTAAGCAAAGGCCAGTATGACTGCCAGCAGTGTCAGGACAGACTGCACAATACTCTTGTTGATGATGCCGGAAGAGATACTGGAGATCTGCTCACTGATCACGCTTTCCCGGATCAGATATGTAAGCAGCCAGTCGGTTCCGGCGACCGGTACATAGCTGAGGGTTTCCGTGATGCCTTTATAGGTGAAGGAAACAACACCCTTGTTTCCCTGTTCAAAGTCAGCTGCTACATGGTCAAAGCTGTATTCTCCTTCATACTGCGCGTTTTCCAGTGCTTCCAGAAGGTTGTCTTCCATGGCGAGACCGCCCAGGATCGTATCACTCAGGGCAACACCGTCTTTGGTGTAAAGGTTGCAGAAAGTGGAGTCATCCGGATTGGAATCCATGGAAACACCGGCAAGCATTTCCTGCATGTTGATTTCCATGAAGCAGACACTCAGTGTTTTGCCTTCAAACTGAAGCTGTACGGGAACCGCAATGATGACGGTCTTTTCCGGTGTGCGCAGATTGAATACCGAAATACTCGGTTCACTGAGGGTGCGGTAATCAAAGTCATATTCATCGATGTTGTGCTGCCTGCCCTGCGAGGTGTAGATCACACCGTCCGTATCCACAAATGCGAACTTATCCAGTGTATACAGTCTCTTCATGCGGGACTGGTATTCCTGCAGATTCTGCTCACTGCTGAGATCCTTCTCTTCCATGAGTTCGACGGCTGTTCTCAGATCACGGATACGGGTGCGCAGATTGTTTTCAATAACCTGTTCACGTCTTCCGGCCAGCTCGTCCAGATACAGCAGACTGACGGCACGCACGGCATTTTCATTGTCACGTTTGGCACTGCTTCCCATCCACAGTGTTCCCAGAAGCAGGAACACGGCTATGAGTATGGCGGCCGCCCTTGCAAATGCGGTTGTATTATTTCTTTGCTGTTTTTTCATCAGGCATCACCTCGGCGGAAAGCGCAGGCACAACAAAAATAACTCTGCACATAAAATGAGACATCATTAACTTAATTTTATTACCCGATTTATTATTTTTCCACTGAGCACACTTGGTTGTCTTACAAACATACTGTTTACAAACTGTAAATACTGTATATACTGTATATATACAGAGGCGAACAGTTATGAACATACTGATAGACAATCGCAGCGGTGTACCGATCTATACACAGATCTACACCCAGATCAGAAACCAGATCACGGAGGGTTCCGTAAAGGCCAACGATCCCCTGCCTTCCATCCGCAGTCTGGCCAAAGACCTGCGCATCAGCGTCATCACCACCAAGCGTGCATATGACGAACTGGAAAAAGACGGTTTCATCTATACCGTGGCGGGCAAAGGATGCTTCGCGGCAGAGATGAATACAGAACTTCTGCGTGAGGAAAAGCTGTGTCAGATCGAGCAGATGATGGAACAGATCCGTGATACAGCAAGCGTATGCGGTCTGCAGAAGGAAGACGTGCTGGAGATGTGGAATACCATCTGGGAGGAAAACAGACAATGAACGCACTTGAGATGAATCATGTCACCAAGTCATACGGCAGCTTTACCCTGAATGACATCTGTCTGAGCCTGCCGCAGGGAACCATCATGGGTCTGGTCGGTGAAAACGGAGCCGGCAAGACAACCTGTCTGAAACTGCTGCTCGGCATCATTACAGCTGACAGCGGCGCCCTGCGTCTTCTCGACTGTGACAATCCCCGTGCCCACCGGGAAGTCATGGAAAGAATCGGTGTGGTCATGGATGATGTCAAGCTTCCGCCAACGCTGAAGATGAATGAGATTGGCGGTATCATGGCCGGCATCTATAAACAGTGGGATGCGGAATACTTCAATCGTCTGTGCACACAGATGCATATACCGGCAGATACGAAGTTCTCACAGCTCTCCCGTGGAAACAGGATGAAGGCAGGCATTGCCTGTGCCCTTTCACACAATCCCGAACTGCTGATCCTGGATGAAGCGACCAGCGGTCTTGATCCGGTGGCCCGTGATGAGCTGCTGGATGTACTGCTGGAATTCACCCGTGATGAGAAGCATTCGGTCCTGATGTCTTCCCATATTGTCAGCGACCTGGAAAAAGTATGCGACTATATCACATTCCTGCATGAAGGAAAGCTGATTCTCAGCGAAGAAAAGGATGTTCTGAAAGAGTCTTACGGTGTCTTTCACTGCACACCGGCGCAGCTTGCCGAGCTGAACCGCAACGACATCACCGGCAGCCGTGAAACCGCCTACGGCTGTGAAGTCATTATGCCCAAAGACAAGATTCCGGCCGGATTCAGCAGTGAACCGGTTGATCTTGAAGAACTGTTTGTACTGATGGTCAAAGGAGAAAAACACGTATGAAAGGCCTGATCAGAAAAGATCTGCTGCAGATATCCCGCACATACTATACATTCCTGCTGATATCACTTCTGTTCATTGTCCTCAGTGCAGTGCAGCCGGACAATACCTTCTTCGCTGTTTATGGTATGTTCCTGATGTGTACACTGGTATCAACCCTGCAGAATCTCGATGAAGCCGGCGGCTGGGCAGCTTACTGTGATACCCTTCCGGTATCCCGGAACATGCAGGTCAATGAGAAATATATCTTTGCCCTTCTGCTTTCACTTGCATATATCGTTCTGTATCTGATTGCCTCGGTTGTGGGATCCCTGATCCGCGGAAACCTGGTGCTGCCGCAGCTGTTTGCCACATGCATGGTAATGGTGATGATGGGGATGATCGGCACAGCCATATCCCTGGGTATGTCATTTGCCTACGGTATGCAGAAAAGCCAGCTGGCACGCATTATTACGATTGCAGTGATCGTGTCCCTGGGTATGCTGGTGCTCAACTACAGCAGTGTGCCGGTGCAGATCATTGCCGGGATGAACCAGTTCGTTCTTACGGCGGGGATGATTCTGGCCAGTGTTGTGATCCTGGCGGGAAGCTGGAAATTCGCCCAGTACAAATATGAAAAAAGGGACCTGTAACTGATCCCTCTGAGCAGTGCTGTAAAGGCACTGCTTTTTATGTCGCGATGGCAAACGCACTGCCGATCAGCAGAACCAGTAATGTCACAACCAGGAACGTGATAAGACCGCCTGCCCGGAGAAAATCCCGCAGTGTGAATTTTTCTCCCTTCGCATCAGTTTCACCGATACCGAACATCGTCAGGATACCGGCTCTGCGGGAAGCAGCGTTTCCGATCAGCTTATTCGGCTTTGTGCGCAGATCATAGATATACGGCTTTTCATAGTATCCCTGCCGCATGCCTTTGGTCAGATACAGAATGCACAGGAACGCACCGATGCAGTACCAGGCTGCACCATAGCCGATTTTGAAGTTGTCGAAGAATTTCTCGTTGGTTCCGTCGATTGCCGCCAGCCGGATCAATGCCGCAAACGGCACCGGCAGGAAGAATGTTATAAGCATCCTGACAAGACTGCCGATGACACGTCCCACGGTCCAGAACAGCAGCCGGACAGGTATCGTTTCCCCGGTCTTGGGATCCCTCTCGAAGAATACCGGTGTATTGTCAAACGGATTCTTCAGGGCATCCCTGCCTTCGGTGATATGCAGTTCTTCGTCTTCACGCACGGCCGCCGACCTTCTGCCCGAGTAAATGACATTGCGGATCAGCGGTTCCCTGCCGACACTGTATATGCTGAAAAACAGAAGTGCGAACACACTGCCGAACAGGAATACGGCTTCCGGATTGAACCTGTACGGTATGCTCAGAAGCACGGTCGCAAGCACTGTCAGGAAGGCCGGTTCAATCACCCACGGATACGAAATTGATCTGCGGTGCATGGAAACAGACACACGTCCCGTCTGTCCGTTGCATGCCGCATCCAGTTCATTTGTGTGTATGAAGTATACCGGCAGAAGCGTATACACCGACATAAGTGTGCCGGGGTTTACATGCACGGAGATACCGGTCGTATCCATGACCTGTTCCATGCGCGGACGGAAAGCCGCCTCGGTCTCTGTAACCACTCTCTGTGTGACTTCCTTGTCTGACACATCCGCAAAGCGCACTTTGTGTCCGGCCACAAATCCGTGTTCATACAGCTGTGCCGCATCCCAGTCAAACGGTTCCATACCGTCCAGCACCTGGTTATCCAGCATGGCCACGGAAGTGACCGCAGCCCCTTCCAGGAAGCCCCCGAACTTAAACGTTCTGATGGTACTGTCACGGTCCACCGTGCCGGTGACCGGTCCTCTGACCAGCTGATACGGCAGATAGTATCCCCGGATATGATCCAGATTCTTTTTCAGCTTTCTGCCTTCCGGCACCAGGGTATGTTTATCCGCCCAGTCGGAAAGTCGCGCTTTCGCTTCACTTTCTGTTAATACAAACGGAATGACAAGATCCGGCAGCTGCGAGGGCTTGAGCAGTTCCCTGCGGATCAGTTTGGACCCGCAGAAATCACAGTTTGCGGAAGCTTCACCGGCCCCGAACTCAACCACCGCACCGCAGCCTGTACAGGCATACTGCACGGCTTTACTGCCTTCTTTGCGGGCAGTACGGCTGTTCTTCTGCAGCACCTTCCATTTCAGCACACGGTCGCTGGCATCCTCAATACCGGTTGTTTCACCGCAGTTGGGACAGCGGTATGTCTGTCTGACAATATCAAAACCGGCCGGAGCACCGCAGTTCCGGCAGTATATACGCAACGGAAGATTATCGGGCATACGCATCACCGCCTTTTACAAATTATAGCATTTGTCAGACATGCTTACTACAGGTCAAGTTTCCACCCGTGATCGCCATGATAGATCATCAGCTTTGTCATACCGCCGTCAATGCAGATGTTTTCACCGGTGATGAATCCTGCTTTATCCGAGCAGAGATACAGCACCATATCCGCAATATCACGCGGTGTGCCTACCCTGCCGCAGGGCTGCTGCACGGCATCAGGTCCTTCATATACTCTGTAATCCGTGTCAATCCAGCCCGGGGATACGGAGTTGACTCTTACTCTGCCGGCCAGCGATACTGCCAATGCATGCGTCAGTGCCGCAATGCCTCCCTTGGCTGCGGTATAGCTTTCCGTCTGCGGCTGGCTCATGCGGTCACGTGAAGACGATATGTTCACGATGGAAGCACCTTCCCGGAAATACGGCATGAAGAGTTTGGTCAGGTAGAACGGTGCGCTTACACCCACTGCCAGTGCATACCGGAATTCTTCATACGTGCATTCATTGATGCCCTTCATAAGCGGAAGCGCATTGTTGATGAGGCAGTCAATACCGCCGCTTTTACTGATGACATACTGTGCAAACTGCTCCAGCACGGCTTGATCGGCGATATCCCCGACATAGTGATCCCCTGCTGCTATATCAATCACATATACTTCGTAACCGAGATCCCGGAAGGAATCCGCAATGCATAAACCTATACCGTGAGCGCCGCCGGTTACCACGGCTGTCTTTTTCTTTTCCATACATGCTCCTTTACGAAAGCCCGGTAAACCCGGGCTTCGTTGTTATCCGTCGTATTTTGTTTCGCAGTAGATGCAGCGGTAGACTTTCTCGGCACGGTTGGTCAGCCGGAATACATGCGGCAGCTCCTGTTCCGTACTGGTGATGCAGCGGGGATTCTTGCACTTGATGACGTTCGTCAGCTGTTCCGGCAGTGAAATCGTCCGCTTCTCAATCAGTTTCTCATCCTTGATGATGTTGATCGTAACACCCGGATCCACATAGCCGATCAGATCGAGATTGATCGGTACATCCGCATCGATCTTGATGATGTCCTTGCGTCCTGTCTTGGTGCTGTGCACATTCTTGATAATGGCTACCGAGCAGTCCAGATCTCCCAGATTCAGCAGTTCATACAGCTTCATCGCATTGCCGGCAGTGATATGGTCAATGACAATACCGTTTGTAATGGAATCAATATTCATGCTTTTGCCTCCTCCAGCAGTTTCATGATCAGTGCCATGCGGATATATTTACCATTCAGCACCTGCTTGAAATACGCAGCACGGGGATCCTTGTCCACGGCTACACTGATCTCGTTGACACGCGGCAGCGGATGCATGATGATCAGATCCTTCTTCGCGTTTTCGAGCTTTCTGGGTTCGAGAATATAGCTGTCCTTAAGACGCAGGTAGTCTTCTTCGTTGAAGAAGCGCTCTCTCTGCACTCTGGTCATGTACAGGGCATCCAGCTCCGGCATGACTTCCTCAAGGCTTGTTGTCTGCACATACGGAATATTGTTCTGCTGCAGGACATCCTTCTTGACGTAGCTCGGCAGTTTCAGCTCTTCCGGTGAAACCAGCACAACCTTGATGCCTGTATACCGTGACAGTGCACTGATCAGGGAATGCACGGTTCTGCCGAATTTCAGGTCACCGCAGAAACCTACGGTCAGGTTGTTCAGGGTGCCCTTTTCACGCTGAATGGTAAGCAGGTCGGTCAGGGTCTGGGTCGGATGGTTGTGACCGCCGTCACCGGCATTGATGACCGGTACAGTCGCATTCATTGCGGCTACATACGGAGCGCCTTCCTTGGGATGACGCATGGCAATGATATCCGCATAGCAGCTGACTGCTCTTACCGTATCCGCAACGCTTTCTCCTTTGGCAGCGGAAGAACTGGTAGCTTCGGAAAAGCCAAGCACACTGCCGCCGAGTTCCAGCATGGCCGCTTCAAAGCTCAGTCTGGTCCTGGTGGACGGTTCGAAGAAGAGGGTTGCCAGTTTCTTTCTTTTGCATGCTTCGGCATATTTGTCCGGGTCGGCAATGATATCATTGGCAACCGCAATCAGTTCGTCGATCTCTTCTACGGAGAGATCCAGAATATTGATCAGACTGCGCATAGATTATTCTCCTTTTTTAATCCAGCTTTCATCAGAGGGGTTGTTGCGGAATGCGATGAGTCTTGCCACATCATCATTGGAGATATAGCCTTCCTCCGCCGCAACCTGAGCGATGACATCGAAATTGGTGAGAGATACGTTACGGACATTGGCATCCGCAAGACGCTTCAGACCTCTCTCCATTCCGTATGTAAAGATACTGACGATGCCGAGCACTTCCGCACCCGCTTCCCGCAGTACATTTACAACTTCGATACAGCTGCCTGCCGTGGAGATCAGATCTTCCACAACGACAACCTTCTGTCCGGGCTTCAGTTCGCCTTCGATCTGGTTCTGTCTGCCGTGATCCTTGTTGGAGGCTCTGACATAACCCATCGGGATGCCCATGATATGACCGGTGATGGCAGCGTGTGCAATACCGGCCGTGGATGTGCCCATCAGCACTTCGCATTCCGGGTATTCTTTGCGGATCGTCTCGGCCAGACCATTTTCAACATCGTTGCGGACATTGACTGCCGTCAGGGTCAGGCGGTTGTCGCAGTATACCGGACTCTTGATTCCGGAAGCCCATGTGAAGGGTTCTTCCGGACGGAAGAAGACCGCTTTGATTGAAAGCAGATCTTTGGCAATTACTCTGTCAAGGTTTTCCATGTTTTACTCTCCTTCGCCGAGGAATTCGGCAGCACAGCGTCTGTAGGCAGCGACCGGGTCAGCTGCAGCTGTAATCGGACGTCCGACAACAATGTAGTCAGAACCGATGCGGCGTGCTTCCGCAGGTGTCATGACACGTTTCTGATCACCCTTGTCGCCATCCGCAAAACGCACACCCGGGGTAACGGTCAGGAAGCCCTCTCCGCATACCTCGTGTACTTTGCCTGCTTCGAGCGGTGAGCATACCACACCGTCAAGACCTGCATTCTTTGCGGTCTCAGCGTAGTGCATAACTACCTTATCAATGGGTTCCTTAATGAGCAGGTCTCTTTCCATGCTCTCCTGGTCCGTGCTGGTCAGCTGTGTTACGGCAATCAGCAGAGGTCTTGTGCCGTCTTCCCTGGTCAGTCCTTCAAGGGCTGCCTGCATCATTGCCGTTGTGCCGGCGGCGTGCAGGTTGACCATATCCACATCAAGACTGCTCAGTACATGCATTGCTTTTTTAACTGTGTTGGGAATGTCATGGAGTTTCAGATCCAGGAAGATCCGGTGTCCTCTTGCTTTGATTTCACGGACGATATCCGGTCCGGCGCCGTAAAACAGCTCCATACCGATTTTGACAAATGGTTTTTCGTCTTCAAACAGATCCAGGAAAGAAAGAACCTGTTCCCTGCTTGAAAAGTCACATGCGACGATCACATCTCTGCTCATAATGCACCTCCTATAATGCTGCTGAGAGTATCAATGCCGTAACGGTCCATGACCGCCGGCAGCTCTTCTATAATCTTTTTGCATGCGAAGGGATCCACGAGATTGGCAGCGCCTACTTCCACAGCCGTGGCTCCTGCCAGCATCATCTCAATGACATCCTCCGCTGTTGTTACACCGCCCATACCGACAACCGGAATCTTCACTGCTTTGGCGGTCTGGTATACCATGCGCACGGCCACCGGGAAGACAGCCGGACCGGAGAGTCCGCCGGTTGTATTTGCCAGCAGCGGTCTGCGCTTTTTCAGATCAATGCGCATGCCGAGCAGTGTGTTGATCAGGCTGATGCCGTCCGCACCTGCCCCTTCACAGGCCTTCGCAATCTCCGTAATATCCGTGACATTCGGGGACAGCTTGATGATGATCGGTTTGTCCGTTACTCTGCGCACTGCTTCGGTAACAGCGGCTGCCTGCACCGGATCGGTGCCGAAGCTCATACCGCCGCCGTGCACATTCGGACAGCTGATATTGATTTCAAACCAGCCGATCTGCTCTTCATGGTTCAGCTTCTCGACGGTGTATACGTAGTCATCCACGGAGAAGCCGCTGACATTGGCCATGACCGGCTTATGGAAGATTGTCTTCAGGTTCGGCAGTTCCTCGGAGATGACCTTGTCCACACCGGGATTCTGCAGACCTACAGCGTTCAGCATGCCTTCCGCACATTCCGCTATACGGGGTGTCGGATTGCCGAAGCGCGGATCCTTTGTGGTCCCCTTGAAAGAGAACGTGCCGAGCATGTTGATGTCGTAGAGCTCCGCAAACTCCCTGCCGTAGCCGAAGGTTCCTGAAGCGGGAATGACGGGATTATCCAGTTCAATTCCGCAGAGATTCACACTCAGTCTTCCCACAGGATCTCCTCCTTTCTCAGCACCGGACCGTCTTTGCAGATGCGCTTGTATCCGGTGATGGTTTTGCAGGTGCAGCCCATGCAGGCGCCGAAGCCGCAGCCCATGCGTTCTTCAAAACTGAACTGACCTTCCGTAACCGTGCTTCTGTACACTGCCTTGAGCATAGGCTCCGGTCCGCATGTGTAGAAGTATGTATACTCGATATCCTTCATGGCATCGGTGACAAATCCCTGAATGCCGTATGAGCCGTCCGCAGTGGTGACACATACATCGCAGCCAAGTTCTCTGAATTCTTCTTCCAGGAATACTTCATCCTTTGTGTTGAAACCGAGAATCACGGAAACATGCTTTCCTTCTTCCCGCAGTTTCTTCGCAAGCATGTACAGCGGAGGCACACCCACACCGCCGCCCAGCAGCAGTACTCTTTCTCCCGATACCGAGAGATCATATCCGTTGCCAAGGCCAATCAGTACATCAAGGCAGCCTTCCTGCATATGACGCATCTGTTCCGTGCCCTTGCCGACAGCTTTGTAGATGATTGTCAGCACATCATCCTGCACGTCGCAGACGGAGATCGGTCTTCTGAGATAGAGACCGTCCAGGCGGATATTGATGAACTGTCCCGGTGCCGTTACCGCAGAGACATCGCCCTGCAGCTTCATGCGCATGACACTGTCCGTCAGCGGGGTGTTCTCGATGATCCGCAAGAATACCTGTTTCATGTGTGTTCCTTTCTTATGCATCGATGGTGGAAATACGCAGCGTGATTTCCTCCAGGACATCCAGGAGTGCCCTTACGGTATCCAGGGATGTGAAGATCGTGGTGTTGTTCTCGGTGGCGCAGAGTCTGATTTCCGCACCGTCGGTCATTTCATCGATCGAGCTGAGATCTCTTGTATTGATGACATATGCGATGTGTCCCTGACGGATGGCGTCGGGGATATCGTTCTTGTTTTCACTGATGCGCTCTCTGATGTGTGTGCGGATGCCGTTCTGCTTGAGGAATTCCGCAGTGCCTCTGGTTGCCTCGATGTTGAAGCCGAGGTCGTAGAAGCGTCTGATCAGAGGGAGTGCTTCAGCCTTGTCATGATCCGCAATCGTAGCGAATACCGTACCGTAGTTCTTCAGATTCATGCCGGATGCCTGCAGTGCTTTGTACAGTGCACGGTAGAGTCTGTCATCGTAGCCGATGGCTTCACCGGTGGACTTCATTTCCGGAGAGAGGTATGCATCAAGTCCCTTGATCTTGTTGAAGGAGAAGACCGGCACTTTGACATAGTAGCGTTTCTTTTCTTCCGGATAGAGATCGAAGATGCCCTGTTCCTTCAGGCTCTTGCCCAGGATCACTTCCGTGGCGATGTCGGCCAGGGAGTATCCGGTGGACTTGGAGAGGAACGGCACTGTACGGGATGAGCGCGGGTTCACTTCGATGATGTAGACGTTGTCATTGGCGTCAACGATGAACTGGATGTTGTAGATACCGACGATGCCGATACCAAGACCCAGCTTCTTTGCATACTGCAGGATCGTGCCCTTGACCTTGTTGGAAATACTGAAGGTCGGATATACACTGATCGAGTCGCCGGAGTGAATACCGGTGCGCTCAACCAGTTCCATGATGCCCGGCACAAAGACGTCTCTGCCGTCGCAGATTGCATCGACTTCCACTTCCTTGCCCTGGATGTATTTGTCCACGAGCACCGGTTTGTCTTCGTCAATGGAAGCAGCGGATTTCAGGTACTGGCGCAGCTGCTGTTCGTTGGAAACGATCTGCATCGCTCTGCCGCCGAGCACGAAACTCGGTCTGACCAGAACCGGATAGCCGATCTTTTCGGCTGTCTTGACACCGTCTTCGATGTTGGTGACGGCACTGCCCTGCGGCTGCGGGATACCCAGCTCCTCAAGGATCTTTTCAAAGCTGTCACGGTTCTCTGCTCTTTCGATTGCATCACAGTCCGTGCCGATGATCTTTACACCTCTCTTCATAAGAGGTTCGGCCAGATTAACAGCGGTCTGTCCGCCCAGGGATACGATCACACCCTCAGGCTTTTCAAACAGCAGCACATTCATGACATCTTCCGGTGTCAGCGGTTCGAAGTACAGCTTGTCTGCCGTTGTATAGTCCGTGGATACGGTTTCGGGGTTGCTGTTGATGATGATTGCTTCGTAGCCTGCTTTGCGGATGGTCTGCACGGCATGCACCGTGGAGTAGTCGAATTCAACGCCCTGTCCGATGCGGATCGGTCCGGCACCGAGCACGACGATCTTCCTGCGGTCGGAAAGCACGGAGGCATTCTCACCTGTATAAGAGGAATAATGGTAGGCAATGTATTTGCCGGTATGCAGGGTATCCACCATGCGGAAGACCGGGAAGATATCCTTCTTCCTGCGCATGTACCATACCGTCATTTCATCGGTGTTCCAGAGCTTGGCAATATACGGATCGGAGAAGCCCATCTGCTTTGCTTCCCTGAGCAGTTCGATATCGTTCACCCTGCTCTTCAGCTTCTTTTCCATATCCGTGATCTTCTTCAGGGATTCCAGGAACAGCTTCGTGATCATGGTGATCTTATGGAGCTCATCGATATCCATGCCACGGCGCAGGGCTTCGGTTACCGCAAAGATCGTATCGGAGCGGAACTCACCGAGGTATTCCTTCAGTTCTTCATCCGTGTATGCATCAAACTTCGGCATGTACAGGTGATTGACGCCTGTTTCCAGGGAACGGACGGATTTCAGCAGGCATTCCTCCAGGTTGGAGCCGATGCCCATGACTTCACCGGTTGCCTTCATCTGGGTTCCCAGTGTGTTCGGTGTGGTCGGGAATTTGTCGAACGGGAAGCGCGGGAACTTGGCTACGATGTAGTCGAGCTTCGGTTCATTGGCTGCCGTGCCGCCTGCCACTTCGATTTCCTCCAGGGACATGCCCAGGGCAATCTTGGCGCTGACTCTGGCAATCGGATATCCGCTGGCCTTTGAGGCAAGAGCAGAGGATCTGGATACACGCGGATTGACTTCGATCAGGAAGTATTCGCTGGTTTCCGGATTGAGCGCAAACTGAACGTTGCAGCCGCCCTCCACCTTGAGTTCGCTGATAATCTTCAGAGCGCTGTCATTCAGCATTTTCAGATCATGATCATTGAGTGAGAGAATCGGCGCAACAACCACGGAATCACCGGTATGCACACCGACCGGGTCGATGTTCTCCATGCCGCAGATCGTAATCGTATGATCGTTGGAGTCGCGCATGACTTCAAATTCAATTTCTTTATACCCTTTAACACTCTTTTCGACAAGAACCTGGCTGACCGGAGACAGACGGAATGCGTTTGTACCGATTTCAACCAGTTCCTCTTCGTTGTAGGCAAAACCGCCGCCGGTGCCGCCCAGTGTAAAGGCAGGACGCAGAACAACCGGATAACCGATATCCTGGGCTGCTTTCTTGGCTTCTTCAATGTTGTAGGTAATCTCAGAGGGGATGACCGGTTCGCCGATGGCTTCGCACATCTCCTTGAACAGCTGTCTGTCTTCAGCCTTCTCAATGCTTTCTCTGGGTGTGCCGAGCAGCTCCACGCCGCATTCCTTGAGAACACCCTTCTTATCAAGCTGTACAGCCAGATTCAGGCCGGTCTGTCCGCCGATGCCCGGTACGATTGCATCGGGTCTTTCGTAACGCAGGATCTTGGCGATATATTCGAGGGTCAGCGGTTCCATGTATACCTTGTCGGCCATGGATGTATCCGTCATGATGGTTGCAGGGTTGGAATTGCAGAGAATTACTTCATATCCCTCTTCCTTGAGGGCAATGCAGGCCTGGGTGCCGGCGTAGTCGAATTCCGCCGCCTGGCCGATGACGATCGGACCGGAGCCGATAATCAGTACTTTTTTGATGTCTGTTCTCTTTGCCATTTTATTTTCCTGTCTTTCTGTATACGGTTCTGCCGTTGTGCACGGTCAGAAGACATTCACCGGATACGTTCCAGCCGGCGAACGGTGTTGCCTTGCCCATGGAAAGGAATTCCGCAGGATCAATCACATATTCTTTATTCAGATCCCAGACGCACCAGGAATCCCCGCACGGCAGACCGAAGCGCTCACGCGGCTTCACCGTCATCAGGGATACAAGATGTTCCAGGGTGATGATGTTCTCTTTGACAAGCTTTGTGTACAGCACCGGGAAGGCTGTCTCAATGCCGACAATACCGAAGGCACTGCCCGGAAGTCCCTTTGCCTTTTCTTCAGCGCTGTGGGGAGCGTGGTCGGTCGCAATCATGTCGATCGTTCCGTCGATGATGCCGGCCAGCAGTGCTTCCCTGTCTTCCTTTGCGCGCAGAGGCGGATTCATGCGGAATCTGCCGTCTTCCTGCAGATCATTCTCGTCCATGACCAGATAATGCGGACCGGTCTCACAGCTGACGTTCACACCGTCCCGTTTGGCCTGTCTGATCAGCTCCACGCTTTCCTTTGTGGAGATGTGGCAGACATGATATGCACAGCCGGTTTCCTTGGCGAGGATCAGATCTCTTTCAATCTGTTTCCACTCACTGGCTGAAGAAATACCTGCGTGTCCGTGTTCCTTTGCATAGATGCCTTCATGGATATAGCCGCCGTGCAGGAGTGTTTCATCTTCGCAGTGTGCTGCAATGATCCTGCCGAGTGCCTTTGCCCTGTACATGGCAGCCTTCATCATCTCATCCGACTGCACGCCCTTGCCGTCATCCGAGAAAGCGCAGACATACGGGGCCATGCCTTCAAGATCGGCATGTTCCTTACCGAGCTCACCAATCGTGATTGCACCGTACGGCAGAACATCGATTACGGCATCGCGCTTGATGATGTCCAGCTCTTCATTCAAATGTTCAAAGGAATCCGGCACCGGTTTCAGGTTCGGCATGGCGCATACGGTGGTGTAGCCGCCGTGCGCTGCTGCCTTTGATCCGGTCAGGATCGTTTCCTTATAAGAAAAACCCGGCTCCCGCAAATGAACATGTACATCGCAGAAACCGGGAAAAACAACATAATCACCCTCAGCACGGGGAGCATCAATATCAACAGTCATATGATCTTTGGCAAAGAAATCGGGGTAACCGCTGATCCGGAAGGTTCTGGCTTCAATCTTCATAAGTCTCCTCCTCAGAAGAAAAATCCTGCCCTATCGGCAGGATAAAATCAGCTTATTCCGTCTAATCCATCTTGCCGATATCTCTGTATCGTTTTAAAGATCTTTCAACTTCTTGTAAAGAGTACCATCTGCAGGTGTCCCTGTCAATCGGAAATACAGGTATATTTCCGTTTGACTTTAAGAGTACACTCTGTCATAAATATTGGAAGAAGCTGGATGCACTTGTGCTGCCGAATCGGAATGATTTGGCAGTTATTTTTTTGGACAACAGCGGGAGGTACTTTATGACAAAGACGAAGATAGTCCGTGATCTCACCCACGGCAGCATCACCCGTGTACTGCTTACGTTTGCACTGCCTACAATGATGTCAAATCTGCTGCAGACCGCCTACAACATGATCGATATGATGGTGGTCGGGCGTTTTGTGGGAAGCACCGGTCTTTCCAGTGTTTCCATCGGCGGCGATATCATTCACTTATATATGTTTCTGGGCATGGGCTTTGCGACAGCCGGACAGATCATCGTTTCCCAGTATGTCGGTGCGGGACGGCGTGATGAGCTGAATGAGGTCATCGGCACCCAGTTCACCTTTGTGTTTACATTAGCCGCCTGTCTGACTGTCATCAGTCTGCTCTTTGCGCCGGGTATGCTCAGTATTCTGCATGCCCCGGAAGCATCCTATGCGGGTGCGAAAGCCTATACACTGTGCTGTTCGTGCGGTCTCATCTTCATCTTCGGCTATAACTCCGTGGCTGCCATTCTGCGCGGCATGGGTGATTCCCGGCACCCGATGATCTTCATCGGTCTTGCGGCCATCATCAATACCGTACTGGATCTGCTCTTTATTGCAGTATTCGGCATGGGTGCCTTCGGAGCAGCCCTGGCTACAGTCATTGCCCAGAGTGTGTCCTTCCTGCTGTGCATGTTCTATCTGTATAAGAACAAGGAACAGTTTGGCTTTGACTTCCGTCTGAAGAGCTTCCGTATGTCAAAGAGAATCCTGCCGACGGTCATCCGTCTCGGTGTGCCGATTGCCCTGCAGTCCAGTGCCGGCAGCATCTCCGCGCTCTTTGTATCATCCTTCATCAATACATACGGTGTGGCAGCTTCCGCAATCACCGGCATCGGCAACAAACTCAACAGCATTGCCCTGATTGTGTGCAATGCGCTGAATACATCCGGAGCAGCCATCATCGGCCAGAACTTCGGTGCCGGATTGCTGGAGAGAGTCAGACAGACTTTCCGGAGAGTCTTTGTCTTTGACCTGATCTTTGTATCCCTGCTTTCCATCGGCATTCTCTCCTTCCCGGAAGCAGTCTTCGGTCTTTTCAACAAGAGTCCCGATGTGCTTGCTTTAGCACCTGTGTATGCCAAAGTAGCGGCGGTGTCCTTCATGGGCTTTGCTTTCCGTTCCCCTTCGCTGGCACTGGTAAACGGTCTCGGGCAGTCGAAGATGAACTTCCTGATGGGGGTGGTCGAAGGCTTTGTGCTGCGCATCGGCCTGACATACCTGCTCGGGGTTGTGCTGAAGCTCGGTCTGCCGGGTTTCTGGTACGGTTCCGTGATTGCCAGCTACGGTTACGGACTGGTTATGTTCCCGTATTATTTCAGCGGTGTCTGGGAAAAGGAAAAAACCGTGGTCGTCGGCTGAGCGGGTGCCCTTTCATATAAGCTGTATGGTATAATTCTTTCAGAACCAATTAAGTCCGTCAGGATGAATGAAAGGAGATAATACAATTATGAAGATCTTGTTTGTCGATATCGACACAATGAGACCGGACCATCTCGGATGTTACGGGTATGCCCGCAATACATCACCTAACATCGATGCAGTCGCTGCTGAAGGTGTTCGTTTCAATGAGTATTACTGCTCGGATTCCCCCTGCCTTCCTTCCCGTGCTTCCCTGATTTCGGGAAGATTCGGTCTGCGCACAGGCACTGTCGGACACGGCGGCATTGCGGCTGACAGACGTCTCTACGCTCCCGAAAGAGGCATGCAGGACCGTCAGGATACGGAGAACTTCATCAATATCTTCCGCAGAGCAGGTATGTATACTGCATCCATCTCCACCTTCCCGGAAAGACATTCCGCATGGTGGTTCAGCGCCGGCTTCAACGAAACCTTCAATGAAGGCAATATCGGTCTGGAAAGCGGCGATACGGTAACCCCGTATGTACTGGACTGGCTGGACAAGAACGGTGCTGCCAAGGACGACTGGTTCCTGCATATCCATTACTGGGATCCGCATACACCGTACCGTGCACCGCTGGATTTCGGCAATCCGTTTGAGAACGAACCGCTGGAAGACTGCTTCTGGATGACGGAAGAAGACCTGGCAAGACATGAGCAGATCGTCGGTCCGCATACGACCCATGAGCTGAATATGTTTGATGACAATGAAGTTGAATGTCTGCCGAGAAACCCGGGACATATTCACAGTATGGCTGATCTCAAGCGTACGATTGACGGCTATGACACCGGTGTTGCCTACATGGACTACTGCCTGGGCAAGGTATTCGACCGCATGAAGGAACTCGGCATTTACGAGGATACAGCCATTATCATTACGGCTGACCACGGTGAAAACTTCGGTGAGCTCGGTGTATACGCAGAGCACGGCACCGCTGATAAAGCCTGCTGCAACATTCCGATGATCATCCGCTGGCCGGGCTGCCGGAAAGGAACCGTGGATGACGGCTTCCACTACAACCTGGATATCCTGCCGACCGTATGCGATCTGCTGAATGTAGAGAAGAGCGATATGTGGGACGGACAGAGCTATGCCGCTACCCTGACCGAAGGCAAAGACACCGGCAGAGATGCCCTGGTGATCTCCCAGATGGCGCATGTATGCCAGCGCAGTGTCCGCTTCGGTGACTGGATCTATATCCGTACCGTGCATGACGGCTTCCATCTGTATGATGATGAAATGCTGTACAACCTGAAGGATGATCCGCATGAGCAGTTTGATGTCAAGGACAAGTATCCGGAAATCTGTGCCATGGGTGCACGGATCATGCTGAACTGGCTGGATACCGAAATGAAGCGCAATCCTTCGGAGATCGATCCGATGTGGACTGTTTACCATGAGGGCGGACCGTTCCATGCGGCGGATGCAGATCTTGAGAAATATGCACAGAGACTGCGTGACACCGGCCGTGAGGACAAGGCAGAGGAACTGCTTGCCAAGCACCGCAGGCCGGCAGCGAAGAAACTGAGCACCAACGGCGCAAGAGCATTCAAGCATCTCTACGAATCCAGAAAGAACGACAAATAAGCTTCACTCAGGCACTGCCTCACGGCGGTGCCTTTTTTTCCGTTCTGCAGTACAATAGCTGTTACGGAGGTTATTGACATGCGTATATGTTTGCTGAATGATTCGTTTCCGCCGGTCATCGACGGTGTGGCCAATACAGTGGTCAATTACGCATCCGATCTGCAGAGCCGTGACAATATCGAGGTTGCGGTAGGCACTCCTTTCTACCCGGATACCGATTACAGCATCTATCCCTATCCGGTCATTACCTACCCGAGTCTGAATACAACCGCACTGACCAGCGGCTACCGGGCCGGCTATCCCTTCCCCGTCAAACAGATCGGCGAGATGGCCATGTTCATCCCGGATATCATCCATACCCACTGTCCGATTGCTTCAACCTTCATTGCCCGCTCTCTGCGCAGCGCTACGGGTGCTCCGATTATCCTGACCTATCACACGAAATACGATATCGACATCAGACGCACGGTGCCCGGCAGAATCCTGCAGGATGAAAGCATCAAAGCACTTGTGCAGAATGTATCCGCCTGTGATGAAGTGTGGACGGTATCGCACGGAGCCGGAGAGAATCTGAAATCCCTGGGGTATCAGGGTGAATGGAAAGTGGTTCCCAACGGTGTCGACTTTCAGAAAGGACTGGTGCCCGAACAGGATGTGCGGGAAGCCGTGAAGGATTATGATCTGCCGGCGGATATACCGGTGTTCCTGTTTGTCGGCCGAATGATGAATTACAAAGGACTGCCGCTGATCATCGAAGCACTCAGAAAACTTGCGGAAACACATGATTTCCGGATGGTCTTCATCGGCAGAGGTGCGGATGAAGCATCCCTGAAGAAGAGCGCATCCGATGCCGGCTTCACGGTGGATGAAAGACTTTCCGACGGAACTGTGCATACCATCCCCGGAGAGAACAAGAACGGACGCATCATCTTCACCGGTTCCATCAGTGACCGTAATATTCTGCGGGCATGGAATACCCGGGCGGATCTGTTCCTGTTCCCGTCAACGTTTGATACCAACGGTCTGGTTGTGCGGGAGGCAGCTGCCTGCGGACTGGCCAGTGTGCTGGTCAAAGGCTCCTGCGCAGCCGAAGGCATAACAGACGGCCGCAACGGTTTCCTGATCGAGGAGAACGCAGAATCCATGGCTGCACTGCTGGAACATGCCTGCACACATCTCAGTGAAATACGGGAAGCCGGACAGAAAGCCATGGATGAGATCTATCTCTCCTGGCATGATGCGATATCCCTTGCCGAGAAACTGTACGGGGATGTGCTGGAGCGCAAAAAGAACGGACTGCTGAAGGAACACAATCCCATGGACGAGGAAGCCGTATTCCGTATAACAGCAAATGCCGCAAGACTGTACGCTGCCGCTGCGGATGACGATCTGCCGCTGTTTGACGGTATGCTCGACAACCTGCATGATCTGCGGATACAGGCAGAGAATGACTTCAGGGAACGCCTTGAACAGACAAAAAAAGAAGCGGAGGACACTCTTCATCAATTGCTGAAGAAGTAGTCCCCTGCTCAACGTCATTAAGTTAAGCTTGCGCTGAACTGATGATGGATACACTCATACTTACAAACGGTATGGGTGTTTTTTTCTGATCTTTTTATCGTAAAAGTATTGACAGAATCATTAAAATCGGGCGCCTCCCTCCGGGA
>JAFUCL010000096.1 GCA_017459725.1 Solobacterium sp.
ATATTTCCACGGGTGTCAGATGATTGATAAATTCCTGATTGATCAACATATTCTCTACCTCTTCATAGCCAGAATAGTCCTCTTTCAGGTTTTCGGTGTGCAGTTTATAGTACATCAACTATTTCTTTGAAAAGAGCGTTTTGATTTGACACTTTTGTCGCTGTGTCAGCCTTGTGACACATAACCGATTGATATATCGGATATTTGATAATAATTTTTGATTATTTCCGTAGTTTTGCACACCCTGGACATCCTCCGGAGCATTTCTGCCGAACAAGTGCAAAGCGCACAGAAAAGCAGTGCACAAAACCGTAAAATATTGCACATTTCAGTCCAAATGAAAAGAGTGCAGGTATGACACCTGCACCCATGGAAATATGTTTGTGATCCGGTACTACACTCTTTTTTTCTTGGCAACAATTGTTCCGTTTAAGACTCCGGGTTTTACGACAAGGAAGTAGTATATGATCACAAACAATGCCGAGAAGCCCCAGCCAACAGGATAACCGCGGTAGACGTTTTCAATCACATGATTCTGCGCCATGCTTACAGCCAGATAAATCTGACGGCAGCCGATCATACCGATCAGGGAAAGGAACATGACAGCACGGGATCTGCCGAAGCCGCGTACTGCATTGGAGAAAATCTGGTTCGTTGTCTGCAGGAAGTACAGCGGCATGATGGTGTGGATCATGGCGACTGAGTAGACGATTGCCTCCGGTCTGTTCGTAAAGATACGGGAAGCCTGTTCCGCAAAAAGATATACCGGTGTGCCCAGCAGTAAGACAGAACCATAGCCAAGCATCAGACAAATACGGATTGCTTCGAACGCACGGTCGGTTTTTCCGGCACCGAAATTCTGCGAAACATAGGTCGTTGTAGCCTGACCGAACGACAGTGCTATCAGACCGATGAAGCGGTCAATTCTCTTCGCAGCACCGGTGCCTGCCATCGCTGCCGAACCGAATCCGTTGATGTATCTCTGCACAAACAGATTTGAAATGGAAGTCAGACTGGACTGGATTGCGGAAGGAATACCGAGTTCCACGATTGCACTGAGGTATTCTTTTTCCATTTTGAGATCTTTAGGCACCAGTTTGTAGACATCCGTGGTTGTAAGCATGTTTCTGAAGATCAGTACACAGGACAGCAGTTGGGAGATGATTGTGGCAAACGCCACACCTTCTACACCCATACCGCCGATTGCCACAAACAATACATCCATGACAATATTGGTCAGCGAGGTGATAATCAGATAATACAGCGGACTGCGGGAATCACCGACAGCACGCAGAACACCGGATGCGACATTGTAGATTGCCGTAAACAGCGTACCGATGAAATAGATACGCAGATACATCTGTGCTTCCGGAAAAACATCAGCAGGACAGTCAACAATTCTCAGCAGGAACGGCGTCAGAATCACACCCGTCAGTGCCATGACCAAACCCAGTGTAAGTGAGAATGTCAATGCGGTATGAATGGAACGGTGCAGATCGTCATAATCCCCGGCTCCAAAATACTTGGCAAACAATACGCCGGCACCTGTGGACAGACCGGTGAAAAAGCCTACCAGAAGCCTTGAAATATCCGCACTGGATGAGACAGCCGCAAGTGCCGTGGTGCCGACAAAATTACCGACAACAATGGAGTCTACGCTGTTATACAAATTCTGAAAGATCTGCCCGAGCAGGATCGGAAGTGCAAACATCACGATGATCCTGAGAGGATTTCCGGTGGTCATATCAACACTGCGCTTTTTCATCTGTGTACCTCCATCCAATAGCATTTGACTAAATTTATTATCACAGATACCGATAAATCGACAAATTTCATTTTTGAATCAAAATCATACCGAATAATGAATGAATACAGCTTTGTTCACATTATTCTTTCCAGTTTATTTCTCCGGCCCGCAGACACAAAGTGTCATGCCCTTCCCGGATGGTTAAACGCTCCGGCACCCACTGTCTGCATTCCTCTTTGGCATACGGACAGCGGGAAGCAAATGAACATCCCGGCGGCAGATCCACGGGACTGGGAATATCTCCTGTCAGGCGGAACCGCATCTCCCTCAGGGCAGGATTCGCAGCCGGAACAGACGATAACAAAGCTCTTGTATACGGATGTTCGGCATTGAGATACAGCTCTTCCGTCCCGGCTTCTTCAACAATTCTGCCCAGATACATGACCGCAATCCTTGTCGACATGAAACGTACAACCCGCAGATCATGCGAGATGAATACCATTGATACATTCAGCTTCTTCCGCAGATCCATCAGTAAGTTAAGCACCTGTGCCTGATTGGAAACATCCAGAGCAGATACACACTCATCACAGATCAGTATCTTCGGTTCCAGAGCAAGCGCCCGGGCTATGCAGATTCTCTGCAGCTGTCCGCCTGAGAGTTCTTCGGGATACTTATCCATCGCATCCTCATCCATGCCGACCATATGCAGCAGATCCCTGCTCTTCTGCCAGGCTTCTTCCTGCGAACATATACGATGAATCTGCAGAGGTTCTGCCAGTGATTCGCGGATCAGTCGGCCCGGATCCAGTGATGCATGGGGATTCTGGAAAATAACCTGGATATTCCGGCGGAGCTTTCTGATCTCTTTATCGGAAAGTCCGGAGGGATCTTCACCAAGGAGCAGCACACTGCCGGACGTCGGCCTGATCAGCCATGCAAGCATTCTTGCCAGAGTTGATTTGCCGCAGCCGGATTCGCCGACAATCCCCAGCACTTCTCCTTCCCGCAGACATAAACTGACGTCATCCACAGCCTTCAGAACACTGGGTCTTTTCAAAAGACCCGTTTTCTTCACCGGATACCGTTTGGACAGATTCCGTGCTTCCAGTATGATTTGTGCTTCAGCCATTTTGGTACCTCTCATGATGGCGCCAGCAAAGCACTTCCCTGCCATCATGCATCAGCATGGGCGGTGCCTCAGCGGCACAGACAGAGCGCGCATACGGACAGCGGTTATGGAATGTGCATCCGGAAGGAATATTGTAGATACTCGGTACGGTGCCCGGTATCGTTCTCAGTTCCTCTCCGCCGGTCTGTCTCTCCGGCAGCGAAGCCAGCAGACCCTCCGTATACGGATGCATAGGATGATTGATCAGATCCTGCACATCCGCCGTCTCCACGATCTGTCCGCAGTACATGACAGCGACACGGTCAGCGGTTTGCGCAACAATGCCCATGTCATGCGAAATTAAGATGACCGATGTGCCCAGTTCATCATTGAGCCTGCGCAGCAGATCAAGTATCTGTCCCTGCGTAATAACGTCCAGTGCGGTTGTAGGCTCATCGGCCAGAAGAATCTCCGGTCTGCACAGAAGCGCCATGGCAATCATGATTCTCTGCTGCATGCCTCCGGAAAGCTCAAAAGGATATCTTTTCAGACAATTCACCGGATCGGCAATGTCCACCTTTTTCAGCATATCCAGACTTCTGCGCCGGGCTTCCTCACGTGAACACGGATCATGTACCATGATCACTTCCTGCAGCAGTTGTTCAATGCGGAAAGACGGATCAAGAGATCCCATCGGTTCCTGGAAGACCATTGAAATATGTCTTCCCCGGTATTTCTCCATTTCCTTCTCTGTACATGCAAGCAGATTCTTCCCGTGAAAGAGAATATCTCCGCTGAGGGTTACATTTTCAGGAAGCAGACCGATGATGCTTTTACAGGTAACACTTTTGCCGGATCCGGATTCACCGACAAAACCGAGGATTTCTCCCTGCCGCAGCTGAAAACTGATCCTGCGGACAGCTTCCGCTTCGCCCTGGCGGGTGCGGAATCCGATGGTCAGATCCTTTACCTGAAGATGCAGATTGTTCTCTGTATTCTTACTCATTGTTTCTGTCCCAAAGCATCATGCAGACCGTTGCCGATCAGATTCAGTGAAAGAACCGTAAGGATTACACTTCCGGAGGGCAGCAGACTGATCCAGGGATAAACCCGAAGAACATGATATCCGTCAGCCACCAGTGTCCCCCAGTCAGCCATCGGCGGTGTAAACCCAATCTGAAGATACCCGCAGATCGTGCAGGTCAGTACTGCTTCCGCAAAGCACCGCAGCAGCTGAAGAATCAGAATCGGGAAAATGTTATTCAGAATATGCCGGAATATGATCTGCATTTCCGAGCAGCCGATTGAACGCGATGCTTCAATATACTCCTGACTGCGCAGCTTCATGACCTCTGCCCGCACAAAATGCGTCAGCCTTGGAATCATTGCCACGCCCAAAGCATAGCGGTAGTTTCCGGTGCCAAGACCCAGCATGATTTCAAATACCAGCACCAGCAGCAGGAAAGGAACTGCCTCCAATGTCTCAATAAACCGCATTACAACCGTATCCAGTGTATTGCCGAAATATCCGCAGAGGATACCGGCAGCCGTTCCCAGCAGAAAACCGATCACTGTTGCGAAAGACGCAACTTTCAGCGTCAGTCTGCCGCCGAACAGCACCCTTCCGAGATAATCTCTGCCCAGACGGTCACGGCCGAAAATGTGCTGCCATGACGGTTTCTCGAAGATACGGTTCACATGGATCGTATTGTAGTTTTCAGGAACGATCAGCGGTGCAAATACACAGAGCAGCACAACAAGAATAAAGCACAGCAAAGCAATCGTATTCAGCGGACGCGAAAAATATGCACGCACGATATTGGCAAGTTTATTCCTTTTCGGTGTCATACTTCGCCTGCCTTTCCGCTGCTGATGGAAGCGCGCAGTTTCGGATCGATCAGTATATTTACCAGATCGGCCGCAAAGTTGATCAGGATCAGGGCTGCCGCAATCACAAAACTGCATCCCAGAACTCTGGTGAAGTTTCTGTCATTGACGGCTTTAATCAGATAACTGCCCAAAGCAGGAATCGTAAAGAAATTCTCTACAATCAGTGAGCTTCCCAGCACCGCGGCTGCATTGCGCGCCAGGGTGGAGATGATCGGTGTCAGTGAATTGCGCAGGATATGCATGTATGTCAGCTGCCGGGAAGGAATTCCCATGCCTTTAGACGCACTGATATACTGCCTGTTCATGACTGAACTGATGGCAGAGCGTGTGATCTGGGTTGTCTCTGCAATACTGCCCATGGATGTCACGATCACCGGCATGATATACGATGTCCAGTTCTCAATTCCCGATACCGGCAGAACACCGAGGTACAGCGCAAAGATCAGTACAAGGATAATTGTCAGGACATAACTGGGCACGGAGCTCAGCAGCAGTGTACTGACTGAAGCAAGATTATCCTGCCAGTTGTTCCGGTTCATAGCTGCGCCGATGCCCAGCGGAATGCCCAGGACGGCTGCCGTAATAAGCGACAGTACGGTCAGCAGCATCGTTCTGCCAAGACGCGGCATCAGTTCTTCCGTAATCGTCATACCGGTCTGTGCGGATGATCCGAAATCCAGCCGTACAATAACATTCCAGCAGTAACGGACATAACGCGAAAAGAAACCGCCCTGCACATGGAAAAACTCAAAGATCTTATCCAGAAAATCACCCCGGTAAAGGCTTAATGAAAAGGGTTTGCCGAAAGAAACAAATGTCAGCAAACTGTAAATCACCAGCACTACAAGAAGCAGTGACGGTATGATCAGCAGTACTCTTTTCAGGATGTATTTTGTCATGCATGTCCTTTACGGGTTTGTCTGAAACCGGAAAAGCCATGAAATGATTCATGACTTTCCCCAGGCTTCAGTAATGATTCGTTTACATTGATGAATTGAGAAACTTACTCTTTCTCTTCCGGGAAGGCTTTGGCATACTCATCTTCCCACCAGCCTTCTTTCCACCACTGGATACGGTCGTAGCCTTCCAGCTGTCCCGGAATAATCAGACCGCCGTCAACCCGCAGGGAAATACCTGTGATATAGCCTGCTTTCTGATCATCTACCAGGAACGATACCGCTTCCCCGATATCCTGTGCCGTACCAACACGGTGCAGAGGGATAGACTCCGTGACGAATGGTCTGGGACCTTCTCTGTGGAGGGCCGGATTCATCCGTTTGGCACGGCGCGGACTCGGCTTGCCGGAATGGGTCGCACCCGGCGCTACGCAGTTGACACGGATACCGTAATGGCTGAGGTCGATGGCAATACAGCGGGCAGCGTGTTCAATACCTGCTTTCATACCGCAGTAGATGAAATCATCCGGATATGCACGGGTGCCGCGGGAAGATGTAATGAAGATAATGTTTCCTTCAATACCGTCCTTGATCATGAACTTCGCAGCTGCACCTGCACCGAGCATATATGCACGGAAGTCCAGCGAATAAATCTCATCGATATTATCTGCCGTGGCATTGATCACACTGGTGCGCAGACCATGTCCGGCATTGTTGACCATAACATCGATCCGTCCGAGATCCGCATGTGCTTTGGCAACGATTTCCTGGATCTTGCCCGGTTCCTGCAGATACGCCTGGTATACGCAGCACTTGCGTCCGAGCAGTTCCACCGCTTCTTTGGTGTCATTGGCGCCTGCTTCGTTTTCTGAATACGTGATGGCCACATCATAACCGTCTCTTGCCAGCATCACGGCAATACCCTGGCCGATGTTGGAGCTTCCGCCTGTTACCAGCGCTCCCTTTCTTGTTGTAGGAAGCTTCGGTTTTTCTGCCGGAACTGTATATTCTTCACCGAAAGCACGCTGGTATTCCTTTTCCCAGAAACCGGGTCTTGCCCACGGAATCGCATCCCAGCCTTCCAGCAGACCGGGCAGAATCAGACCGCCGTCAGAGCGCAGAATGATACCCGTGATGAAACTTGCCTTGTCATTGTCGATAATGAACGCAACCGCTTCCGCGATATCTTTCGGCTCACCGGCACGGTGCACAGGAACACTCTCTTTTGTAAACGGCATGGCGTTGATTTCTTCCATGGAACGTCTCTGCATTGCATTGCCGCGCTTTTTGGCCATCAATGCTTTGCGGGGACTCGGATGAGCGGAAACAGACCTTACCTGTCCTGGTGAAACAACGTTGACCCTGATATTGTAATGACTCAGATCCAGCGCCATACATTCACAGCTGTGGTTGATGGCCGCTTTCATACCGCAGTAAATGAAATTACCGGGATATGCCTGCTGTCCCTGAGACGAACTGATAAATACGATATTTCCGGCAACTCCGTCCTTGATCATATACTTGGCAGCTGCTCCTGCACAAAGCATATATGCACGGTAGTCAACCTGATACACATCATCAATTTCCGCTTCATCAGACGCAATCACACTGCCGCCGCCATGTCCTGCATTATTGATCATCGCATCAATCCTGCCCAGATCCTTATACGCCAGATCAACCACCCTCTGGGGTGCATCCGGTTCATTCAGGAATGCCTGGTAAACAAAGCAGCGTGCTCCCAGATCTTCACATTGTTTCTTTGTATCCATTGCGCCGGCTTCATTCATGGAGTAAGTAATTGCAAGATCATATCCAAGCTCGGCGAGCTTGATCGCAATTCCCTGTCCTATGTTGGAACTAGCGCCTGTAACAATTGCTGTTTTTCTTTCCGTCATCAAACAACACCTCCGTTTAAACTCATACTAAGACCTCAAAAATATCCAATCAATTTTTGTTTAAATCCCGTTTTCATTCGATTAAAGAATGTAAATTATTCATCTTTGAACACAAGTTCAGCGAAATCATGAACAGCTCTCCGCCAGCATCCCCACTCATGTGTCTGGTGCGGATAGATCTTATCCACGCAGATACCGAGATCTCTCACACCGGATTCATCGAGCATCTTTCCTTCATCCTGCAGTCTCTGCAGACCCGGTTCGGCATCACCTACAGAACGGAAGAACAGCTTGTAGTTCTCCGCAAAGTATTCCTTATTCATGACCTTCTTCAGAAGTTCCGTATTAGATCCGCGCATGTTCATTGAACCGGAGAAGCAGCCTACCCAGCCAAAGAGCTCTGGATGCTTCATACCGAACGTGAATGCCTGTGCCGAACCCATGGACAGACCGGCAATGGCCCGGTTCCATTTATCGGTTTTTGTTCTGTATGTCTTATCGATGAAGGGAATGCAGCTCTCTGTCAGGGTCCGCTCAAAGCCCGTATAATCCCTGAATTCAGCACCGGGTGCACGCACCATGCCGTCATTCATTACGATAATGAACGGCTTCACCTTGCCTGCCGCAATCTGGTTATCCATGATATAACCGACTCTGCCGTTATACTCCCAGCATGTTTCATTCTCCGTATTGCCGTGCTGCAGATACAGAACCGGATACTCCTCCGTTCCCTTCTGATAGCCCGGCGGCGTATAGACCATGCAGCGCTCCCATGTCTGCAGTGCTTCCGACCAGTAGATTTCCCGTGTAAATGCACCGTGCGGCACATCATAGATTCCGATGTAAGGAGTCTCAGGATCGGGAACTTCAATGAAATTGACCGGCTTGTTGCGGTGCCACATGACCGGGATAAACGGATAGATGACGACCATTCCGTCAACGATAATATCGATGGAGTGCGGACCGCAGAAATCCGGATCATAGGGATACAGTCCCTCGAAGATACCATCCTCACCGCGCACAAAGGAACATCCTGCTGTGCAGTCAGCCTGTCCCCTGACCTTCATTTCCACAGTCTTTGCGTTAGGCGCATAGATGCGGAAAAGAATATCGCCGTTGGGCTGTACGAGTGCACCCGTATTCATCTCTTCTCCGGTCATGCCGTCGGTGCGTTCCTTAAGAAGCGGATTAAACATCGTCGGCTGATCGCAATAAACCTTGTTCTCTAAAAACTCTTTTGAAAACTCCATATTTCACCCCATTCCGGGAATTATGTCCGGAACACTTAATTATGCAAAACAACTGATCAAACGATTGTGAATGTCCTTCAAATGAAGACAGAGCTCGGAGAACCGCAGTCCTCCAAGCTCCTGATGCACTTCCTTTTTTTGGGAAAACAAACCCGTAATTATCTCAGATATGATCAAGATTGTAGGTCAGATATCCGGACTGATAGATATACTGGCAGTACTGTTTCCGGACTGCACCGTTGCGGTTGATTTCACGGATCTCCGTAGGATGTTCCGGATCAGCGATCACACGGTCGCACGCTTCAACAATACTGGTCAGTACAATCGGCCCGAGATCAATCAGACCATGACTCGGGAACAAAGCATCAAAGTCATCCCTGCGGGCAATGATACGCAGCAGATTATTCCGCAGTTCCGTCACGGTTGCCTTATGGCAGGGATCAAATTCCGCCGGTGTGCCGCCTACACCCAATGCACCGATGCAGGCATCATCACCCGGGAAGAAGATCCGGTTCTGCTTATCCAGGAAGCCGGCATGTCCGGGACTGTGTCCGCCCATCTGGAACAGTTCGATTTCATATCCCTGCCCCAGATCAAACTTATAACCGTCAGGAACCCCGATGATTTCATAGTCCTGAAACTTCACAAGATCGGCACGGTCGAAATCGCACCACTTGCCTCTGCCGTTTTCATCGAAGAGATAATCCCAGATATGCGGATCCTTCTTGGATGTCAGCAGCGGCACTTCATACTCACTGCAGTACGCTTTGCCAAAGGGGAAATTCCCGTAGGCATGATCGTAATGGGCATGTGTATTGGCAAGGATGATTTCACGGTCTCCTGCCAGCATCTCACAGAGTCCCTTCAGATTGCCGAGACCGAAACTCGTATCAATGAGCAGTGCTTTCTCCGGTCCCAGGATCAGGAACGACCATACATCACCCATACCGTCCAGACTCTCTGTATAAATACAGTACAGATTATCACGGAACTGATACACTTCCGCATACGGATCAATCGGGTAAATCTTCTTGGTTTTATCATGTGAACGCAGCAACTGATTGAAAGCCCAGCGGACAGGGTTTTCCGGTTCACGGTAAACAGTCCTGTTCGTTTTGACTTCCGAACACATTTTGCGCTGGATCGACAGTTTCTCGTCAGCCATACTTATTCACTGTACTTTGCTTCGAGATCCTTGATCATAATACGGTCCGGTGTAAAGGCAATCTTAGCCAGACCATGTACATGAACCTGCAGAGGATTTGCGACGTTGTTTCCGGTAGCGAGTTCTTCATGAACCGTGAGATCACCGTTCATCAGTTCCTCACAGCATGCGATCATATCAGGCACATACTGCGGGGAAAGTCCCTGCTGGCTGTGGCCCGGATAAATCACATCAAACTCGGACAAATGTTCCTGCAGACGCAGCAGTCCCTTATGGAACGCCTCAACAGAATAAAGTGCAGGAGCGACATGCGGTGTGCGCAGGTTACCCTTAATATATGTCGGTGTGAAGACGATGGCATCACCGGTGAACAGCATACGGCGCTTGCGGTCAAGAGCAGCGATGCCGCCCGGAGAATGACCCGGCAGATGGAAAATCTCCACTTCATATCCGCCGCCGAGATCAATAACATCTCCGTCTTTCAGCGGGCAGATTTCCGTCTGTTTGAACTGCTGTACATCTTCCTTCTCAAAGAAGAATACTTCTCCCGGAGGCGTTACGGTTCTGGGACCTTCTTTGCCTCTGTCGTAGATTGCCTGCAGACCCGGTACATCTGCTTCATGGATATATGCACGTGCAAACTGGCCGTTGCCGCCGACATGGTCGCCGTGGTTGTGGCTGTTCAGAACATCAACCGGCAGATTTGTCAGTTTCTCTACCATACCCTTGAGGTTGCCCACACCAAAGCCCGTATCAATCAGCAGAGCTCTTTCGGTGCCGGGCACCAGATGGCACCAGGCATCTCCGCCAAGGCCGGGTGTTCTTGCAAAAATATGCCATACATTATCACGGTCAGGGATTTGAATCAGAGGAGCACAATCTAATCTAATCATCATTATTTCCTTTCTGAAGAGGCGGCTTAAACCGCCTCTAAACCATTTCCGATTATCAGGTTCTTACTGCTGTGCCATCAGGACGGCGTGACATGAATCCAGGGTTGTTATATCCCTGTCCGGGATACTTGGCTGCTGCTTCTTCATTGAAGTCAACACCCCATCCCGGTTTGTCATTTACATATACATAACCGCCCTTTGATTCAGGAGCACCCGGGAAGACCTCTTTGGTCGCATCGTTGTAATCACTGAATTCCTGCATTGCGCAGTTCGGAGACACCAGATCCAGATGCATCTGGGCAGCAGCGCCGATCGGAGAGAGATCTCCAGGACCATGCCAGATTGTCTGAACTGCAAATGCTTCACAGAGAGCTGCCAGCTTGCGGGCCGGTGTGAAACCGCCGATCTGTGAAATATGAACACGTATAAAGTCGATCTTTCTGCCTGTGATCAGTTGTTTCCACTCCAGCGGATTATTGAAGAGTTCACCCATCGCCATCGGAATCCATGTGTTCTGACGGACATTGTCAAACCAATCGACGTTTTCAGGCTGAAGCAGATCTTCAAGGAAGTACGGACGATACAGTTCCAGACGCTTGCAGAGAGCGATTGCTTCTGTAGGTGTGAATCTTTCGTGGATGTCAATTGCCAGTTCAGGCTCATCGCCGAAACGCTCACGGAGATACTTGAACAGTTCTACATACTGGTCCGCAGACTTCTTCGGATTGATGTAGTTTCCTGCCGGTGCTCCGACCGGTTTCAGGCTGTCCGGGCAGATCGGTTCATCGGAATGGATGCCTACACGGAAGAAATTCATTCCCTTTGCCAGCTTCTTCTCGATATTATCACCGACTTCTTCAAAAGTTTTACCGCGGCCGCCGCCCGGAAGAATCAGGATACCTTCACGGCATTTTCCGCCGACAAGGTCGTAGACAGGCATACCTGCCATCTTACCCTTGATGTCCCATAACGCTTCGTCTACACCGGATAATGCATTATTGAGCACCGGTCCGTTGCGCCAGTAGGAACTGCCCATCAGCTGCTGCCATGTATCTTCGATCTTGGCAACATTGCGGCCGATCATCATTGGCCGCAGATACTCATCCACAGCCGTTTTGACTGCGAGAGCACGCTGCGTGAACGTAGCACAGCCAAGACCGTAGAGCCCCGGTTCCGAGGTTTCCAGCTTGACTACTACCAGGTCCGAACGTCCGGGTCTTGTGATAAATGATTTCACATCCGTTACTGTAACCATACTTTCTTCCCTTCTTTCCTTTTTTGGTTCGTCTGTTAAAAATGTGCTGAGCAGAAATTATTTGCGGAATACGGCGAAACACGCTTCGGGAACGTTCTGTTCATCAAGGGTCTCACCGATTGTTCCAGTTTCGGGATTCAGGCATACGGTCAGGAAATTGCCAGTACGCTGATTTGTAATAATCATTCTGTCGGGAGATGCGATCATAAAGTATCTCGGACTGCTGCCGCCGCTGGAGAACCAGCGCGGATCAGTGAGCGTACCATCCGCATTCACCGTGCACACAACGATGGAATTATGTCCGCGGTTGGAAGCGTAGAGATACCTGCCGTCAGGTGAATAGTGCACATCTGCAGCATCGCTTCTCTCGGTATATTCTTCCGGCAGCATCTCCACCCGTGATACACACCTGCCCAGTCTGTCACCATCCACTTCATAGGTAAGCAGAACATTGCTGAGCTGCGTGCAGACCGTGACAAAGCGTCCGTCCGGACTGAAGGCAGAATGTCTGGGACCATCACCCGGTTCCGTATTCACTGTCTGTATCAGCGTGCTTGTTCCGGTGTCCGCATCCATGGCATACGTGCAGAGCGTATCATTGCCGAGATCGCATACCAGGAAACTCTTAGCGCCCGGATACATGTTCGCTGAATGCACATGCGCCGTCTGCTGCATTCTGGCAGGACCGCTGCCTTCATGCTGGGTCAGCTGAACGACAGGCCCTATACTGCCGTCGTCGTTGATGCGCATGTTGACAAAGCTGCCTGAACCGAAGTTGCAGGCGGTCAGGGTTTTGCCGTCCGGCCAGATCAGTACATAGCACATGCCGCTTTCTTCCGTGACTGTTTCGCCGGTTTTAACCAGTGAGCCGTCTTCGTTTATAGCAAAAGACGCAACCGCACTGCCGCCTCTGATTTCCTCACATGCATACAGGCTGTTTCCCTTTACCGCAAGAAACGAAGGATTGACAACATCCGTGCATACATTCTGCAGCGCTGCTTTCCCGGTTTCGGTATCGTATGCATACACATAGATGCCGTCACCGCCCTTCTGCGGAGGCCTGTCTCTGCCGCCCACAATTGTGTAGCAGCCAATATATAGTGTCTTTATCATTTCTTCACCTAATCCAGCCGTTCATTGTTCAGGATCTTATCGAAGACTAGTCCGGGGTTTTTGTAAACCACGATATCCTCCGGAAGCGTGACATCGTTCTTGATTTTCCTGTATGCCAGCCGGTCTTCCATTGTATAGATTGCATAACTCAGTACAGCACAGACAAAGTACGCCAGTGCCATCAGCAGCAGCACCCATGTCTTCTCCCGGAAATGCAGTACGAAGTAAAGCAGCACCGCAAACACTTCCACGGTCAGACCGATGAAAGCAATGTAACTCCACCGCTTGATCCGTGTGCTTCCGGACCTGTACTGGTATGCCATCATCGTGCGGGGCATGGCAATGTAGATGCCAACCCCGAGCAGTAACATGAAAAGACTGAAAACGGAGACAAAGCAGGGCAATGCGACATACCACGTATTATTACATTTCACCGGCTGTACTCCGGCTGTGAGGAACAAAACGGCAATAATTACGAAGAATACTGCATAGGTGATTTTCTGCAGCCTGTACTGCTCATCTCCGCAGTCTGCCTGCCAGTAATCTCCGGCATAGACCCTGTGGATTCTGCGCTTGGGATCACTCTTGAACACATACTCCACATAACCCTCATAGAAGCGGTCATATCCGACACTGTGATTGAGGTCTTTTCTCTTCCGTTCCTTGTAATAAATGTTAGCGTCCTTGATATTCATATCTGCTTTACTCATTCTCAGTCATTTCTGATTGATACTGCAAAAATGATTATTGTTAAATATTGTTCAGCTCATGTACCTTGCAGCAGGAAACAAAGTGGTTGGGAAGAACTTCCCGCAGTTCCTGTTTCTCATTGCATGCTTCTGTCTGATACGGACAGCGGGCCGCAAACCGGCATCCTACGCCCGGTTCAATCGGTGATGTCAGCTCACCCTGCAGAACAATACGCTTCAGAGGATGGTCGATATCCGGTACCGGGATTGCGGAAAGCAGTGCTTTGGTGTAGGGATGCAGCGGATGTTCAAACAGATCATCCGTCGGACTGGTTTCAACCAGCTGACCGAGATACATAACCGAAATGTTGTGGGAGATATGTCTTACCACTGCCATGTTGTGTGTAATGAACATATAGGTAAGACCGAATTTGTCCTGCAGATCCATCAGCAGGTTCAGAATCTGCGCCTGAATGGAGACATCCAGTGCCGATACAGGTTCATCACAGACAATGAATTTCGGGTTGGCAGCCAGTGCACGGGCGATACCGATACGCTGACGGCGGCCACCGTCCAGCTCATGCGGATAGGACAGACGGAATCTCTGGTCAAGACCGACCATATCCATCAGACGGTCTGTCTCAGCTTCCATATCTGCTTTATTCATATGCTTCAGGGTTTTCAGAGGCATCTGAATTGTCTGCGCTACGGTATAACGGGGATTCAGGGATGAATACGGATCCTGGAAGATAATCTGCATCTCATTGCGGAGATTCTTGGATTCTCTCTTGCTCAGGTTCGTAATATCCCTGCCGTCGAAGATAACCTGGCCTGCAGTTTTCGGCTGCAGATTGATAATCGTTCTGCCCAGCGTAGATTTGCCGCATCCGGATTCACCGACAACACCCATGGTTTCACCGGCATTGATGGACATCGTAACATCATCCACTGCATGGAGCTGACCACGCGGAGTGGAGAAATACTTTTTCAGATCTTTTATTTCAAGTAATGACATAATCAATCCTCCAGATGCTCAGCATATGCGCAGGAACAAAGATGTCCGGGTTCTACTTCATGTGCTTCAAATTTTGTGGTCTTGCAGTCTTCCCTGGCATACGGACAGCGCGGGGCGAAGCAGCAGCCGACCGGAAGATTTGTAGGATCCGGCGGAAGGCCTTCGATGTTATGCAGACGGCGTGCCTTTACATACAGATTCGGAATGGCACCGAACAGTCCTTTTGTGTACGGATGCTGCGGACGGTGGAATATCTGTTCCTTGTTTCCGTACTCCAGTACTTCACCTGCATAGATGATTGCTACAGTATCTGCTGCTTCGGCAACAATACCCAGATCATGTGTAATCAGAACCATGGAGGTATTAAACTGATCACGCAGCTTGGCAATCATTTCCAGCACCTGTGCCTGGATCGTTACATCCAGAGCCGATGTCGGTTCATCCGCCAGCAGCAGCTTGGGATTGCATGCAAGTGCCATAGCGATGACAACACGCTGTTTCATACCGCCGGAGAACTGATGCGGATATTCCTTGATACGGTCGCCGGGAATACCGACAAGCTCAAGCATTTCCCTGGCTCTGTCAATTGCCGACTTATCCGTGGAATCCTGATGGTGTTCAATAACTTCTGCAATCTGATCGCCGACTGTCATAACCGGGTTCAGGGATGTCATCGGATCCTGGAAGATCATGGCAATCTCGCTGCCTCTGATCTGGCGGAGACGTTCTTCGGAAGCTTTGATCATGTCTTCGCCGTTCAGTTCGATTGATCCGCTGACTACCTTTGACTGCGGATGCGGCAGAATCTGCAGAATTGATTTTGCGATTGTTGTCTTGCCGGCACCGGTTTCACCTACCAGCGCCAGTGTTTTACCTTCATCGAGATCAAGATTCACACCGTTGACAGCCTTGATGATCTGGCCGCCGGAAGTGTACTGAATTGTAAGATCTCTTATTTTCAAAAACCGTTGTTCAGTCATATCGTCACCCTCTTAATCCTTCAGTTTCGGGTCTAATGCATCACGCAGACCATCACCCATAAGATTCAGTGAGAGAACCGTAATAGCAATCATAATACCCGGTAAGATAATCAGATACGGATATGTTCTGATGTACTGTTTGCCGACATTCAGCATTGCACCCCATTCAGGATCCGGCGGCTGAATACCGAGACCAATGTAACTCAGAGAAGCAAGGCCGAGGATACGGTCCGCAACACCCTGTGTAATGGAAACGATCATCGGTGCCATGGAGTTAGGCAGAGCCTGACCGAAGATACGCTGCACAGAGTTGCAGCCGACAGCTTCAGCTGCTTCCAGGAATTCTTCATCACGCACACGCATGATAGAAGAACGCATCATACGCGTATAGCCGGCAATACCGCCAAGCGCCAGGGCGAGGATCGTCTTATCAAAACCTGTACCGAGAGCTGCCGAGATAACAATTGTCAGCAGCAGACCCGGAATAGACTGGATGATATCCAGGAAACGCATGACTACCATGTCAAACTTACCGCCGAGATAACCTGTAAGTGAACCCAGGATAATACCGCCGCCGGCCGAGATAATAGTCGCCAGAATGCCGCAGCCAAGGGACCAGCGTCCGCCGACGAGGCAGCGGGTCAGAACATCACGTCCGTTATCATCCGTACCAAACCAATGCTTTGCACTGGGGAACTGCAGACGGGAACGGATATCGATCTTCGTTGCAGAATATCCTGTCAGATACGGACCGATAATGATTGCAAACAACAATATCGCCAGAATGATCATTCCGATAACAGCCGAACGGTTCTTTACGAAACGTTTGAAGATTTCCTTCGCCTGACTCTGTTTCTTGATCTTCGGCGCTGTAACACTTTTCGCAACTGTCATATGTTCCTCCTACTTCGCACCGGCGTAACGTGCTTTGATACGCGGATCTACAAATGCATAAGCAAGGTCAACCAGCAGCATGACGAGTGAGAACAGAATTGCCAGAACCAGAACAGATGCACGAACGATCGGATAGTCCCGGTTGTTAACGGCATTGATCATGTATGTACCGATGCCGGGAATCGAGAATACTGTTTCGATGACTGTCGAACCGCCAAAGATATGCGCCAGACGTGCACCGGCAGAAGTCAGAATCGGCAGCAGCGCATTCGGCAGTGCATGCTTGTAAATAACTTCTCTTTCCTTCAGACCTTTGGAACGGGCTGTTGTAATATAGTCAGACCGGATGACTTCCAGCATGGATGAACGTGCAAGTCTTGCCTGTGTACCGACACCGCTGATGGTGCTGGCCAGTACCGGCAGTACATAATGTTTCCAGGAACCGATTCCGGTTGCCGGCAGCCAGTGCAGTCTCAGTGAGAACACCAGAACAAGCATCAGTGCCATCCAGAATGCCGGGAAGGAAACGCCGAACAGTGCCAGAGCCATGACCGCGCTGTCACCCAGCTGACCGCGGTGTGTTGCTGCATAGATGCCCAGCGGAACACCTACAAGCATCGTGAAGAACATGGAGAGAAAGCCGAGTAATGTTGTACGGGGCATTCTCATTGCAATTTCCTGGATGACCGGGATTCCGGTAAAATATGATTCCCCGAAATTCAGGTGCAGAGCATTCCACAGAAACCTGCCCAGCTGTACGAGGAACGGATCTTCCAGACCCATCTCCTGCCGCAGTGCCAAAATTTCCCATTCTTCAGCTTCCTTACCCAGAATGATCGCTGCCGGATCTCCGGGAACGAAGTACATGATGGAAAAGATCATAACTGCAACACCGATCAGGACCGGAATCATCCATAATAATCTATTTCGTATGTATCTACCCATTGAATTTTCCACCTTAAATTAACACTATGTGTTACTGCCGGCTTATGCGGCCGCCAGTCTTGTATTCGCTGTTAACCGGTTGTCTGCCGGGTTATAAACTAACAGCTGCCGCTGTATTGCTGAACACTGAGAATCAGGGCAGCACAGGCAACGGCAGCTGCAGCTGCATATAAATCTGTTATTCCCTAAAAAGGTTATTCAGATCTTAGATACAGTCAATTATTCGTTCCAGAGATACTTGTTGGCACCAGGAACTTCGAATCCTGTCAGAAGTCTTACTTCAGTGATAACAGGTGTTACGACTGTATGGAGTGTAGCGGAGAACAGTGCATAACCGTATACATTGTCCTTGATGTAGTAATGGCAATCCTCAACAAGCTGGCTGCCGTCACCGGCGACCATTGCTCTCTCCTGGAGATCTGTCCATTCAGGGTTGTCAAGATGTGTCAGACCTGTTGTTTCACCCTTTGTACGATAGTCATTGGAGCAGTAGCTCGGAGCCAGGTAGTCAGCATTACCGCCTGTGGTAGCGATGATGATGTCACTGGATGTCGGATCGTACTTGTATTCGGAGAACAGAGCACCGTCAACAGGCTTCAGTTCAGCTTTGACGCCGACTTCTTCCAGGTAACCCTGAATGATTTCAGCAACACGCGTATTATAAGCAGGTGCGTTCTCTGTCATGATGACAACAGTGAGTTCACCGTCTTTAATACCGGCTTCTTTCAGCAGTTCTCTTGCCTTATCCGGATTGTAGTTGTAGTAGTCTTCTGTTTCCCACTTCTTGTTATAGGCAGAAGCTGTAGTAGGACCTACTGTATAGCAGAGGACACCACTGTTAACCGCACCGAGAATAATTGCTTCGTTGTCGATTGCATAGCAGATTGCCTGACGTACTCGGACATCGGAGATGTTGCCCTTTTCGGAAGCGTTGAAGTACAGTGTGTCACGCTGGGATGCAAGGCTGTCTGCGATCGTGAACTTTGCAGGATCCTGGAACTGAACCAGGTCAGTTTCTTCAACGGATGTCAGATAGTCGATTTCGCCTGCTTCCAGAGCGATTGTTCTCTGAGCGGAGTCCTTGATGACCTTGAAGTTGATCTTGTCAACATTCTGCATTTCTCTGGAAATTGTCATATCATTGGCAGCTACCCACCAAGCATTCTCATTCTTTTCGAATGTCAGCGTGGAACCTGTTTCCCACTTTGTTAAGACATACGGTCCTGTTCCTACAGGTGATGTGATCATGCCGTCCGGGCTTGCTTCATACGCAGCCTTGGAGAATACGTAGTTGTTGCCGCTGAGCAGTCTGACGTCGAGTGTCATGAAGCCGTCAACTGTCATCGTTGCCTTGAATGTGTATTCATCAACAACTTCCATGTTTGTGCACCAGGAACCGAGCTGAGCATTGTACTTGCCAACACCGATTTCCCAGATGGAGAAGACAACGTCTTCAGCAGTGATATGGTTGCCTGCAGAGTCGTAGACATTCTCTTTGATCTTGACTGTCCAGTCAAAACCGCCGTTCGGATTCTCGCCTACATATTCCCAGGATTCACCGATAACCGGTGCAGGTTCCTTCATGCCGAGCTTGTCACGTGCGAACAACGGCTGGTAAACGATCGGAAGCAGAACGCTGCGGACCTTGGATGCACCGGAACCGTATGCACAGAGTGAACCCGGGTCATCAACCAGAGCAATCGTTACGAATGTCTTGCCGTTTGCGTCTGTGTGATCAGCAATGATCTTCTGCTTTTCAGCATCACTCAGTTCAATCTTTGTGTCCTGAATGAAGAATGATGAAGGGCCGAGGTCATTACGGATGTAATCAGGGGTGTTTGCGGTTTCACCGCCGGATCCGCCGCCGGATTCAGTAGCTGCAGCTGTACCGCCGCCGCCACCGCCTGTAGTTGTTCCGGCAGGTGCAGATTCTCCGCATCCGATCATGGTAATTGCCATGAGAGCAGAGAGTCCGAGGGATAAGAATTTCATTTTTCTCATAAATTTACCTTTCCTCCTATAGGACCTGTAGTATCTGCCTGAGTGCCAATGACTGTCTCTTTTCCGGATCCGGAATTTCTTTAAAAAGAAAGATTCAGATGATCCTGATTATTATTTTTCCCTTTGGAATCTTCCCTTTGGAATCTTCCCTTTGAACCGGGATCCGAACTGCAGAAACTATTCAATTGGTATCAAACAGCCTTTGTTACCTGTATTATGACAATCACTGCAAAACATGTTCAATCGCGGTTTTGAATGAAAGATTATGCTTATTCGGAATAAATCAAAGCGCTTACATACATGCTGAAAAACCGTCCGCCCGGTTTACAAAACTTTACATTTTCACGTTTCCGGGCAGCTGCCCGCATAAAACAAAAGGTCCGTGCAGTGTCATCCGACCTGCACAGACCGGTTATTAAGCATAGAAGAATGATTGCTGTTACTCTTTGGAGAATGTCCAGCTCCTGCTCCAGGTATGCGATTCTCCGGGTTTAATTGTAAAGACATGGAAGATCTCCGGACAGACCATATGATCCACTGTCCATACAACAATCTTCTCAGGCATAAAACTGAGTTCCCCTTTGACACATGCTTTCGCACCCAGATGTGCCAGTTCCCATGTAAAAGGAACCGGCTGCTCTTCAAAGTCTTCGGCCAGGAACTGGGTGTCGCTGGCAATGGCGCTGTATTCCGCAAAGGTTATCCCTCTGCCGTCACCTCTCAGGCTTCCGTAAGCACCTCTGCGTCCTCGTAAACGTTCCGTTCCCAGATCTCTGAGTGCCGGAATACGGAGACGGTAATCCGAGCCGACTGCCATTCCGTCAATACTGATGAAATTATGGCAGTATTCCGAAGTTGTAATCTCTTTCTCACCGACGTTTTCCCAGGTTGTTTCCGAAGTCAGCGTCGTTCCTTCCACTTTCAGCACACGTGTCTGCTTCACCGCGTAGCCGCTGCAGGATACCGGTTCGGTGACAAATACCGCTTTGTCTCTTTCCGTAACATAAGACGCCGGGAAGTATTCAACGTCAAAATCCTTTCCTGTAAAGCGGTACTTCTTTCCGTCTTCCTTCAGGATCAGTCCCACTCCGAATTTCGGATATCTTTCACCGTCCGGGGTTTCCTCACTGATGTCAAAACCGAATTCGCAGGCAAGCCCTCTGCCGCCGGAAGCAGGATGACTGAGGTTGTTCGGTTCCGACGCAAGGAAATGCATCCGGCCGTCCAGAACGACATCGGACACATTGCCGCAGCGGTCAAAACGGAAAGTATCTGCCGGTGCTTTCCCCGGTTCTGCAATTTCCACCGTTAGTCTCTCTGTCTGTATACGCATATCTTTATCCTTTCTTTTTATTTGTCTTATATAGATTGTTCGGGTCGATCATCAGGTAATTACGGCCTTTGCTGAGGGTTACTTTAACTGGTTTCGGGTTGATTCCGAGCACCTGCGGCACAGAGGAATCATCCTTCTTTTTCTTTAGCAGGAATCTCTGTCCCCAGAAATCAGGCTCCTCAACCGGGACAATATGACCGTTCAGAGCATCTTCCATTAAAGCAATCGCATTTGGCAGACAGTCATCATCCAGAGGTGCACCAAGGGCACGGAATTCATGGCTCCCGTTCCAGATTCCATCATACTTATCCCGCAGTCCTTCTATTCTCTTCAGGGCACATAGAGATGTTTCCAGAGGCACGGTTATTCCCCGCAGATAATAATTCAGCGCGCTTCCCACAATCAGCGTACGCGTCTGCTCATCCAGGAAAACCATCTCTCCGGGAGAATGCACAGGACATTCATATGCCGTTACAATACGTCCTCCGCCCAGATCAAACTTCATCTTGTCGGTCACATAATGGATTTCCGGCATCGGTTCGCCGGCATCAGGTTCCTTCAGATCATCATCTATATCATACGGATACAGATTGAACATCTTATAGAGACTGTCAAAACTGCCCTTCTGACGCTTTGCGATTCTTATGACATCAAAACGGCGGCGCTCCACACTTTGCGGAATCGGTGCACCGATTTCTTTTTCATTGATCCACAAATCATCAAACTGCCGTGCATTCCCCGTCCGTGCACAGTGATTGCGGGTGATTACAGTAACCAGCGGTTTGTCTGTAAACTGTTCAACTGCACCGCGGAGATTGCCGATTCCCATGCCGGTATCAATTATCATTGCTTTTTCCGAACCGACCAACAGATAAATACTTGTACAATCAAATTCATCAATTTCCCAAGTATCCTTTTTAAACTGAACCATTGGATAAAGCATTGTACCCATGAAACCACCTCTTAATTATTTTTTTCAGAATCCGAAATAATTCTAGTTTCAGTGTATTCCCACATGCGCAGCCGGAACAATTCAGATTCCCGAATATCAGTGATTCCAAAATGGAAACAATTTGTTCTTAACTCATAAATGCACCAGCGGAATAATTCAGTTTCACCGGATATCTGTCATTCAGAACAGATACCGATTGTCATTTCCCGACAAAAAAACATGCACTTTTTCGAAAAAGAGTGACATTGAAAGATCAGATTGTTTTCCGTAAAATTCCTATAATCAAGTTTTCTCCGAGCAAAAATCATCGGAAAAGTGTGGCATTGAAAGATCAGTTCATTTTGCGTAAAATAAAACTTGGTTAGCAGTTTTATACTATAAACAAATATAAATAACAAGGTACTAAAATGAATCTCGAGTCTCTAATGTATTTTATGGATATAGCTTCCGGGCAGACATATTTTTCAGTAGCCGAAAAATATAACACATCCCAATCGTCTGTCTCGAAGGCAATATTCCGCCTGGAAGATGAACTCTCCGTCAAGCTGTTTGACCGCACCAAAAGAGTTGTTCATCTCACTCCTTCCGGGAAGATATTTTATAATGGCCTGAAAAACCTTTACCCTTCTTACCAGAAACTGCTGAATGACACCATGGCCGTATCCAACGTAACACAGTATAACTGTTGCTTCCTTTCCACCTCGCATCTGTACGGTCTGGATGTCTATCTGGAGGCAATCAAGATTCATGATGATAAACAAAGTGCTGTTCTGAATATCTGTTCAGACACCAATATTAACCAGACGATCCTGGGTCTGGAGAACAACGACATCTCTTTACACCGGTTTCCTCCGCTGGACCGTCCCACCATTCATGAGACACTGCTTCTGGATGATCCCATCATCGTTGTCTCGCCGAATGACTTCCCTTCTTTTGACGGCAAAACATCGCTGTCCTTTTCCGACATCTACTATGAAAGCATCATGATATCCGCATCCAATATGATCAAAGCACTGCAGTATCTGTGTGAGATGTATGATGTTTCCATTCCCGTCAATGCCATCATCTATTCGACATCATCCATGCGTATGACACACCTGCTGGACCGTGTGGCTGCGGGTCTGGGCATTACCATGATGTTTGAGTCACAGGCATATAAATATAACCTGCACCACTTCAAAGTACTGCCTCTGAAAACAGATATTCTCTTCCCTCTGGCCGCTTATACAAGCTGGGAAACCGAAAAGAACGACCCTCTGATTGGTATGTTCCTGGAAAAGATCAAGGCCAAAGTCAAAGAAGCCACCGAAGTGCGCAGTTACTTTGACCCTTCCAGCACAAACTCATTCAATTAAGGAATTGATATCCGGACACGGTGCATATGAATGTGCCGTGGTTTTTTCCGATCGAGTAGGAGGGAGTGATTAGCTCCCGTCCTCTCACAGTACCGTGCGTACGGGTCCGTACACGGCGCTTCCAATACTTAGAACATAAACTGCAGTTGAACCGGATAAGAATGAATACGCTCGTAGGCTTTGATCAAGTTTGACAGACCCCAGCCTTCGAGCTTTTCATTTGAAAGTGCCC
>JAFUCL010000097.1 GCA_017459725.1 Solobacterium sp.
CAGATGAAACGGGCACAGCCGAAGGTCTTCTGAAGAAGGATCTCCTGTGCCGCATTTGGATATGCGCGGTAACGGTATGCGATATTACGTTTCATTGTTCACCTTGTGCTTACTGTGATATTCCAACATGGACTTATCTATTTTATTGCAATTTTGAGTGGCAAAAATTGTTCCACCAAAGAAATTCCGAATGCCGAATTCCGAATTCATCCCCGTCTTTACTCTTCGTAAGAAGACGGGGACTTCTTCGGATTTAGGTTGAACAGAAATAATATCCTGAAATACCGGAGTTTGCTGTGCACGGATACGCCGGCGGTTCCGGTACAGGGGAGACAGCCTGATTGATTGAGGAGGATTTAAAATGATTTGCAGGAAATGCGGTGAAAACAATCCGGATGATGCGAAGTTCTGCACAAACTGTGGCAGTCCGCTGATCCCGGAAACGGAGCCGGTACAGTCAACAGAGACACCGGAGCCGGAAACAGTAACTGCATCCGTATCAGAACCAAAGCAGAAACCGGCAGGACCTTCCGTCACTGCCAGAGCCAAAGCGCTGCCGAAGAAGGTCAGGATGTACATCGGCATTGCGCTTGCGGCAGTGCTTCTGCTTGTTGTGCTGATTGCTACATCCAAACCTACCATTGACCTCAACAAGTATCTTGTCGTTGAAGCTGACGGATACAACGGTTACGGAACAGCAGCTGCCCGGATCGACTGGGACGGACTGAATGCAAAATACGGATCCAAGCTGAAATTCACAAGTGACGCAAAGAAGGAATACGGACCGCTTCTTGCCAAAGCAAAACCGGTGGATGTGCTGAAAGAATCGGTGTCCGTCAAACTGCAGGACAATAAGAATCTTTCCAACGGTGATGAGATCCAGTACACCTGGAAGGTGGATGAAGAATACATCAGCAAATACATCAAGTGCAAAGTCAAATACAAGGACAAGACATACAAGGTTGCCGATCTTGCCAAAGTGGAGACCTTCGATGCCTTTGCGGATCTGAAGGTAACGTTTGAAGGTGTGGCACCGAACGGCCGTGCGCTGTTTGAGTATACGGGCAGTGATCTCAGCAGCTATGCATTCAAATGCGACAAAACAAACGGACTGAAGAACGGTGATACGGTCGTTGTGCATGTGGATGAAGACGCTGTGAAAGAATGCGCAAGGAAAAACGGCAAAGTTCCCGAACCGGCCGAGATGACATTTACGGTTGAAGGTCTTGAAAGCTATGTGACATCGCTCAGTGAAATTGACGAAGCTTCCATGAATGCAATGCAGGCACAGGCTGCCGATGCATTCAATGCATATGTCGCCAAGCGCTGGGAGGATTATGTAACGGCGGATGAATTCACATATGTCGGTGATTATCTCCTGACGGCCAAAGATCCTGCCAATTCCTGGAACCAGAACCAGCTGTATCTTGTTTACAGGGTAAAGGCACACATTGCATATACGCAGGATGAAGAAACCTTTGACGAAGTGAAGGAGTTCTACTGGTACATTGCATATGACGGTCTGATGGTCGGCGCCGACGGTGTCACCAAAGTCAATACGACGGATTACAGAACGGTGGACAATCAGTTCATAGTGGATTCCGGTATTTCGGATGGATGGTTCTCAACGCAGCGCTGGTACTTCCGCGGCTTTGAAACAATTGATGAGCTGTATAAGAACTGTGTGACGGCAGACAGCGATGCATTCAACCATGAGGACAACGTAACAATCGAATGACATTCATTAAGAGGGCAGACCGTATACGGCCTGCTCTTTTGCATTCACACAATTTTCCACAATCCTTCCAAACTTCTGCGTTCTTGATTCTGTAATGTATTAACTGCAGAGAGATCTGCCCTGAATATCTGCTCCCCCTTTGGCAGATTCAGAGATTCTATCCCCTTAAATAATTTGAGAAAGGCCCGATATGCCAGGGCCTTTTCTCATTGTGCTGATTGAGTAAGTCAACTTCAGAACTTCATGTTAAAATTAAACTGCTAAAGAATGAAGGAGACAAAACGATGGATAACGTGGAATTGAAACATCGCGCGGCTAATGTTCGAAAGAACATTCTCAGAGAAACAGCCAACGCGAAATCAGGACATCCGGGAGGTTCACTGAGTGCGACCGATATTCTGATGGTGCTGTATTTCAATGTCATGGATATAACACCTGAGAATGCCGGTTCAATTGACAGAGACCGGTTTGTTCTCAGCAAGGGACATGCTTCTCCGGCGCTGTATGCAGTACTCGCTGAGAAGGGCATCATCCCCGAGGAAGAGCTGCTGACCTTCCGTAAGATGGATTCCCGTCTGCAGGGACATCCGAATATGAATACGGTTCCGGGTGTGGATATGAGCACCGGTTCCCTCGGCCAGGGTCTGGCGGCAGCTGACGGTATGGCGCTTGCCAACAAGCTCAGCGGCAACGATCACCGTGTCTATGTCTTGCTCGGTGACGGTGAATGCGAAGAAGGCGAAGTGTGGGAGGCTGCCATGGCGGCTGCTCACTACAAGAGCGATAATCTCTGTGCAATCGTTGATATCAACGGTCTGCAGATTGACGGCGCTACCAAGGATGTCATCGGTCCGGAACCGCTGGATGAGAAGTTCAAGGCTTTCGGCTGGCATGTCATCTATGCGGACGGTCATGATTATGATGCGCTGAACGCTTCCTTTGCCGAAGCGAAGACAGTCAAGGGCAAGCCGAGTGTGATCATTGCCAGAACCGTTAAGGGCAAGGGTGTCTCCTATATGGAGAACCAGGCAGGCTGGCACGGAAAGGCACCGAATGAAGAAGAGCTGCAGATCGGTCTGAAAGACCTGGAGGAAGAATAATATGGCAAGAGCACTGCGTGATGCATACGGCGAGACACTGATGGCTCTGGCAGCGGAGAACGATAAAGTCGTAGCTCTGGATGCCGATCTCGCATCATCCACAAAATCCATTTCCATCAAGAAAATAGATCCGAACAGGTTCTTTGATATGGGTATCGCAGAAGCTGATATGATCGGTCATGCGGCAGGCTTTGCGGCCAGCGGCTATATTCCGTTTGTATCTTCCTTCGCCATGTTTGCGACAGGCAGATGCTGGGAACAGATCCGCAACTCCGTTGCCTACCCGAGACTGAACGTCAAGATCTGTGCAACACATGCCGGTATCTCTGTCGGTGAAGACGGTGTATCCCACCAGGCTACCGAAGATATTGCCATTATGCGGGCTATTCCGAATATGGAGATTTATGTACCGTGTGATGCGGCTGAGACCAAAGCACTGATCCGCCATGTCGCTGAAACAAAGACACCGTGCTATGTCAGAATGGGCAGAATCGCGGTTGAGGATGTATATCCGGATGACAAGGAATTCGACTTCACCAAGATCAATGTTCTGCGTGAAGGTTCAAAGGCTGTTATCTTCGCCACCGGCATCATGGTGCAGGCAGCGCTGGAAGCAGCGGAGCGTCTGGACAAGGAAGGCATGCCGATAACAGTTGTGGATGTCTGCGCAATCAAACCGTGCGATGAGGAAGGCATTGTAAACCTCCTGCAGCAGCATAAGATCGTCTTTACGGCGGAAGAGCACAGCACCATCGGCGGACTGGGATCCCTGGTCTGCGAACTGGCGGCTGACAAGTGCCCGCGCAAGGTTATCAGAATCGGTCTGAAGGACAAGTATGCGGAGAGCGGTAACTACAAAGACCTGCTGAAGAAGTACAAGCTGGATGCGGACGGTGTCTATGACAAGATCCGCCGTACATTCGACAAGGAAGAAAAAGAATTCAGATACATGCCGTTCCGCTGAGAAGCAGAATGAACAGGATGACGGTGCTCCGGCACCGTCATTTTTATGGTGTGCCGAGCGGTGTCATCTCCGTGCCTTCACGGTATGCCCATTCCAATATCGAAATGATTGATCTGCGTGACTATGAAGCGTGCGGTAAACTGCTGCAGGCCTTTGTCCTCAGTATGCGCAGCGCAGACCAGTTTGCATTTCTGAAATAAGCGGAATATTGTTAGCCAAACCCGACAGCACAGGTTATAATGTTCGGCGTGATACAGGAGGCAGAATATGCTGCGTGAGATACTGAAGTATAAACGATACCGGTTCACCGACGGATTTGATTCCTGGCAGGATGCGGTCAGGGAGTCATGCCGTTCTCTGAAAGAGGAGGGCATTCTCACCGACAGCTATGCCGAAGAAGTCATAGCCAATGTAAACCGCTACGGTGCATACTTTGTCATCGCCCCGGAAATAGCCCTGATTCACTCGACTGAGTTTGCGGAGGGGGTTTCGGGAACTGCCATCAGCTATATGCATCTGAACAGGAAGATCAACCTGATGGATGATCCGGAGAAGAGTGTCTCGGTGATGCTGACAATCTGCTCGGATGATCCGGCAAAGCATATGAAGAACATTGCCCTGATTGCCTCCGAACTCGGTGAGGAACAGGTCTGTGAAGATCTGCGCCATGCCAAATCGCCGGATGACCTGGAAAGACTCATGAACAGAATCCATGAAATGGGACTCGACAGTACAGCGGATATGAATGCGGGGCTGGCAGATGCTTAAGGCGGTGCTGTTTGACTTCGATGATACACTTGGTGACCGTGAGGAATATGCCTACGGTCTCTACCGGGATGTACTGAAGGAATATACGGATAAACTGACAGCGTCCGAGGCGGAAGCGATGATTCAGCGCTGTCTGATCTGGGACCAGTTCGGCAATACCAATAAACGCTATGTGCAGGGAAAGCTGAAGGAATACTTTGACATAGACCTCGGCTATGATCTGGATGACTACTGGGAGAACAATCTCTGGAGATATGCAGCTCTCTTCCCGGATGCCATGGACACCCTGCAGGAACTGAAGAAGACCTACAAAATCGGTGTCATCACCAACGGCAATTCCTACGGGCAGAACAAGAAGCTGCAGGTCACGGGTGTGGATAAGGTTGCGGATCTCTGCATTGTCAGCGGCGATACACCGTACCGCAAACCGCAGCCGGAGATCTTCCGGATGGCAGCCGAGGGTCTCGGGGTTGAATGCAGTGAATGCGCATTCGTTGGGGATGCGTACTTCAATGACATGCTGGGGGCGGCAAGAGCCGGCATGTACGGCATTTGGTACTGGCCGCATGGCAAACGTCTCCATGTGACGGGAGAACCGCAGATCAGCAGTCTTTCCGAACTGCCGGAACTGCTGAAGACCATCATGTGAATCATTTCACGCGATAACTTTACAAGGATAACCGGGTATGGTATATTCTGATTGTGATGAGGGAGTAGCGCGCCGGATATCCGGCAGGTCAGATCACCATCACGGCGTATGCCTGGTCTGATCCACTGTGCAAGACTCATACACAGTACTGAACTGTGTTGAGGTCTGACTGCAGGCAGAGCAACGGATACAGTTTAGTGCTGTATCCGTTTTTGATTGGAGGCAAGAAGTATGGAAAAAGAAAATGTGTTCGCAAACGTAAAAGCTTCGTTACCGAAGATTGCCAGGCGGATCGCTGCAGGTCTGCTCGCGGCTGTCGTTGTGATCGGCGTAATGACATCGTTCTACAGTGTGCGGGAAGATGAGCAGGCGGTGGTGACGATGTTCGGCTCGGTCAGACGTGTGGAATCTGCCGGTCTGCATTTCCGCATTCCGTTTGTGGAGAAGGTGCAGAAGGTGGATATGACAACCCATGGCTTCGGCATCGGCTACCAGGTGGACGGCGGCGGTCAGAACATTGCGTTTGACTCCGACGCAGAAATGATCACTTCCGATTTCAACCTGATCAATATCGACTTCTACCTGGAATACAAGGTCAGTGATCCCATCGCATATCTGTTCAACACCAATAATCCGGAGATGATCCTGGCAAATGAAGCACTCTCCTGCATCCGTGCTACGGTGAGTGATTATCCGGTGGATGAAGTGATGACAACCGGCAAGGGACAGATCCAGGCTGAAATCAGGGACCTGCTGGGCAAGGAGCTTACCGGCAAACAGATCGGTCTGCAGATCGTCAATGTATCGGTGCAGGATTCCGAGCCGCCGACAGCCGACGTGGCAAGAGCGTTCAAGAATGTTGAAACTGCCAGACAGGGCCGGGAAACTGTCATCAACGACGCGAACAAATACAGGAACGAGCAGATTCCGTATGCGGAGGCAGAAGCTGACCGCATCATCCAGGAAGCGGAAGCAGACAAGCTGGCAAGAATCGCGGAAGCGGAAGGCCAGGCTGCCCGTTTCAATACAATGTACGAGGAATACCAGAAGTTCCCGCTGATTACAAAGAAACGTATGTTCTATGAGGCAATGGAGAAGGTTCTGCCGGATCTGAAGGTCATTATCAGTGACGGTACAACCCAGACCGTGCTGCCTCTGGAAAGCTTTACAGGAGGTGAAAACGAATGAAGAAGACAATCGGTGCAGTAATCGCTTTTCTGGTTCTGATCGGAGTTCTCTCCTGCACCTATTCGGTGGAGGTCAATGAGTACGCTGTGGTCAGGCAGATGGGCCGTATTGTAAGAGTGGATGATACGCCGGGTCTCAAGTTCAAGATTCCCTACCTGCAGTCAACACAGTTCGTATCAGCACGCACCATTCTCTATGATATTCCGGAATCCGATGTTATCACCAGGGACAAGAAATCCATGATTGCGGATAACTTCGTTCTGTGGAGAGTAACGGATCCCACCGCTTATGTACGTACACTGAATGCCGTACAGGGAAGAGCGGAGGAGCGCATTGAAGCAGCTGTATACAATGCCCTGAAGAATACGATTTCATCCATGAACCAGGATGATATCATTGCCGCGACCGGTGAGGTGCTGACAGGCATGATCACCCAGGAAGCCAACTCCGACATCGGTCAGTACGGAATTGAGATCGTAACTTCACAAATCAAGATTCTCGGTCTGCCGGCCGACAACGAAGAAGCGGTATACGAACGTATGATCTCCGAGCGCAACAACATCGCAGCAGGATATACAGCCGGCGGTGCAGCCGAAGCGCAGAAGATCCGCAACGCAACCGACAAGGAAGTGTCCGTGCTGATCGCGAATGCTGAGAAACAGGCGGCTATCCTGCGGGCAGAGGGTGAAGAGCAGTATATGCAGATACTGGCGGAAGCCTACAACACTCCCGAGAAGGCGGAATTCTACGAATATGCAAGGTCCCTGGATGCGATGAAGGAATCGCTGCAGGGCGGCAACAAAACCATCATTCTGGACAAGGATTCCGATCTTGCCGGAATACTGTACGGAAACAATTAACACACAGGACCGCAGAGTACGCTCTGCGGTTTTGCATAAAAAATTCCCGTTAGGTGTTCAGCGCTCTCTGTGGTAACATTAATTGTGTTTCGTAAAAGGAGAATATCGTAATGGCAAAAGCAGTGTTTATCGATTATACCGGTACGATCCTGCAGGAACGCGGAGAAGACCTTGAGGCGATGATCCGCCGTGTGGCTTCGCATTCACGCGCAGACAGGGATACGATACTCGCCTGGTGGTGGAAAAAACTGAGAGAGCTGGAATATGCCAGCTTCGGGGATTCCTATATGACAGAGGAGGAAATCTGTCTGAAGCTTGCGGGCATGGCTGAAAAGGAATGGGGGCTGCGTGACAATCCCGAGGAACTGCTGCAGCTGAATAAGAACTACTGGATCAACGGACCGCTGTTTTCGGATGTACAGGATTTCTTCCGCAACTGTCCGCTGCCGATCTATATCATCACCAACATCAGTGACCGCTATGTCAGGATCTTCCTGAAGCGCAATGATCTGCATGTCAACGGCATTATCTGCGGCGATATGGTCAAAGCGTACAAACCGCGGCCGGAGATATTCCGCAGAGCTCTGGAAATCAGCGGCACCGCCCCTGAGGAAACCGTGCATATCGGTGATTCTGTCGAGGCAGATGCCGAAGCTGCCCAGGCTGCCGGACTCATACCGCTGCTGCTGGACAGACCGAAGAAATCAACCGATCAGCGCTTCCGGACTGTATACAGTCTGACGGAGGCCCTGAAGTACCTGTGAAACGAATTGTCTTCTATCTGGTGCGCCACGGGCAGACGGAGCTGAATCTTGCCGGAGTGGTGCAGAGCACCAGCGATTCACCGCTGACAGAATCGGGAATCCGCGATGCCGAAAGAGCTGCACAAGCTCTGAAGAATGTGCCGATCCGGAAAGCATACAGTTCACCGTACCTGCGCGCATACCGTACGGCAGAGATCATTCTGCAGGAGCATCCCTCCGTATCCCTGAAAGTGCATGAAGGACTGCGGGAGTTTGATTTCGGGGCTCTGGATGGTAAGTATATTGCGGATCTGCAGGATGAATTTGCGGCCAGATCAAAGAGCGGCGACTTCACGGATATCGGCGGGGAAAGCAGAGAGCTGATGCGTGAAAGGATACGCAGAACGTTTGCGGAGATTGCGGATACCTGTGAGGATGGGGATCATGTGCTGATTGCCTCGCACGGGGAATTCTGCCGGCAGATGATTCCGGGACTGTTCGGCATTGATGATACAGAGATGCGGAAACAGGAAACCTCTGACTTTGTGCCCAACGGCAGCATCACCCGTTTTGCATATACGGACGGTGTCTGGCAGCTGCTTGCACTGCCGGTGATACCGGAGAAGTTCGAACCTTAAAAAAGTCCTGGAGTTTATATACTTCAGGACTTTTTACGTTAGTCTGTGTGATTACAGCAGTACAGCGAGATTGCCGGGCACCGGCACGTCTGCTTCACTGATGGTTTCACCGAGGCTTCCGTCCTCTTCGATGCGGATGACTTCAACCTTGTTGTCATCACGGTTGGCGGAGAAGAACAGGGTTCCTTCCGGATCGATCAGGGTGCCGCGGGGACCTTTGCCGCAGGCTCTTTCACCGCATTTGGCAAGCGTGCCGTCTTCGAGGATATCAAACGTTACGATCAGATCCGCACCGCGCAGGGAAAGATACAGTTTCTTTCCGCTGGGGTGGATACGGATGTCGGATGCATGGATCTTTTCACCATCTCTGCCTTCCACAGCGGGAATCGCTTCACTGCGGCTCAGGGAACCGTCTGCTGTGTATGTCCAGATATACAGCACCGGTTTCTTTTCGTTGTTGCCGTAGAACAGCGGCAGGGAAGGATGGAAGACACCGTAGCGGGGATTGGTGTCCGCTTCGGCAATGCCTTCATGCAGGAAGATCAGTTTTCCGTTTTCACGGTCAACCGCAAAGGTATATACCCTGTCCAGTCCTTTGTCACTGACGATGTAGAGATCTTCAGCCGGGGCAGCGTATACGGAATGCAGGTGAGGAGGTCTGTCTCCGTGCACTGCATAGTAATCCGCAATCTCACCGATGGTGCCGTCTTCTTCAACCCGGAACAGCACGACCGTGGCTGTATTGGGGTCTTTGTCACCGTCCGGGGTGCCTTCATCATGATGTGTAACCAGCAGATATCTGCCGCTCTTGTCCAGGGTGCAGAAGGAAGCGTTGCAGCCGTAGGTGCGTTTTCTGCTGAGCAGTGAAAGCTCGCCGCGTTCCAGATCATATTTCACTGCCGCAATGTAACTGCCGGTGCGTTTGTCACCGCCGGTCATTTCTTCCGGCAGATAAATGATCTTGCGGAATGTGTCCACACATTGGGTGCCGACATTCAGTTCACTCAGAAAACTGCGTACGGGAACAGCGTGTCCGTCCGCGCAGTCAAGCAGGGTCAGACCGCGGTCGCCGCCGCGGAAATCCCAGCTGCCTGCCGAAATACAGTATTGGCTCATATTTGTTTCCTCTTTCTGATTTCATTGTACATGGTCAGGGACGGAGGAAGAAAACAGAAAATGCATTGTTTTGATGAATTGTGTGATTATTCTTCGAAGAGACATGCGCCGTTGGACGCAATGACATCCTTGTACCACCAGAAGGACTTTTTGCGGTAGCGTGCAAATGTGCCGTTGCCTTCATCATCGCAGTCAACGTAGATGAAGCCGTAGCGTTTGCTCATCTGTTTGGTGGATTCGGATACCAGGTCGATGCATCCCCAGCTGGTGTAGCCGAGCAGTTCCACACCATCTTCGTGAATGGCATCATACATGGCTTTGAAGTGGCCTTTGTAATACTCGATATGGCCGTCATCTTCCACTGTATAGGAACCTTTTCCATCCGGGATCAGCTCTTCCTTTTCACCGAGACCGTTCTCCACAATGAACAGCAGCTTGCGGTAGCGGTCGTAGAGATCCACCAGGGAAACACGCAGACCGATCGGATCGGACTGCCATCCCCATTCACTTGCGGTGAGGTAGGGGTTCTTTACGGCTGTCATGGTATTGCCTGCCGTCAGCTGCAGACCTTCACTGTCTGCCGCAACACAGCTGGAGCTGTAGTAGGAGAAAGAAATGAAGTCCACGGGATATGCCTTCATGACCTTCAGGTCGTCCTCTTCCATCACGATGTTTAAACCGTGGTTGCGGAAGCGGGCCAGCAGGTAGGCCGGATATTCGCCGAATACCTGGGTATCGCTGTAGCAGTATGTGGAACGCATGCGCTGCTGTGCTTCCAGGACATCCTCCGGTCTGCATGTATACGGATAGTAGGTCAGCTTGGTAAGCATACAGCCGACTTTGGCTTCCGGATCCTTTTCGTGGATATACTTCGTGGCAAGGGCACTGGCCACAAACTGATGATGCATGGACTGGAAGACGACTTCTTCAAAGTTTCTGCCTTCAAAGCGGTCCCTGATCAGGCCGCCGGTTGTGTACGGATGACGGATCATGGAGTCCACTTCGTTGAATGTCAGCCAGTATTTGACCCGGTCAATATAGCGGTCCACGATCGTCTCTACATAATTCATGAAGAAACCGATTGTTTTGCGGCTGTACCAGCAGTCGTATTTCAGACACAGGTTCAGCGGCGGTTCATAGTGTGAGATGGTGACCAGCGGTTCAATGCCGTACTTCTTCAGTTCGTTGAAGACATTGTCATAGAACTGCAGACCTTCTTCATTCGGTTCGGCATCATCACCGTTGGGGAAGATGCGGCTCCAGGCAATGGAAAGACGGAATACCTTGAAACCCATCTCGGCAAGCAGGGCAATGTCTTCCTTCCAATGGTGGTAGAAATCACTGCCGTGGCGTTTGGGATAATGCTTGAGATCATCCGGTGCTGCCAAGGCTGCTTCGATATCCTTCATCAGGGTTTCATTCTGACGTTTATAGTCCGTCACATCCACATCGAGATGCGATCTGGCGCAGTCGGATACACTCCAGCCTTTGCCGCCTTCATTCCATCCGCCTTCGAACTGATTCGCAGCGGTTGCGCCTCCCCACAGGAAGCCTTCAGGAAATGTCTTCATATGGTTTCCTCTTCATCCAGAGCTTCACCGTTGGTGGTGCAGATCTTCTTCATCCATTCATAGGAGTCTTTCTTAACACGTTCCAGGGTGCCATGGCCGTCATTGAAGCGGTCAACGTAGACAAAACCGTAACGCTTGCGCATCTCACCGGTGCCGGCGGATACAACATCAATCGGACCCCAGTACAGGTATCCCATGACATCACAGCCATCGGCGATTGCTTCGCGGACTTCCAGCATATGATCTCTGGTGTATTCAACGCGGAACGTATCATGGATATGTCCGTTCTCATCAAGATTCTCATCAAGACCGATGCCGTTTTCGACAATGAACAGCGGCTTGTGGTAGCGGTCCGTCAGTACGTTCAGTGTATAGCGCAGACCCTTCGGATCGATCGGCCATTTCCACGGTTCCGGAGATGTGCCGCGCAGGAACGGGTTGGCTTTGCCGGTGAGGCCGCCGGTATCCCATCCGTTTGCGGTTTCCTTGTCATAGGTGCCGGAACGGTAGTAGCTGAAGGCAAAGAAATCAACCGGATATGTTTTGATCAGATCCAGGGCGCCTTCACGGAATTCGGGTTCGCAGTCCAGTTCCTTCCAGACTCTCTTTACATAACCGGGGATGATGCCGAGGCAGAACGGATCGCCGAAATAGAAGTTGGCAAAGCGCTGTGCCTGGTAAGCGCCGAAGACGTTGTCGGGATCGCAGTTGTACGGATATGTCGCCACACTGGAGCTTGTCAGCATACATCCGACCTGACAGTCCGGATCAATCTCATGGGCGAGTTTTACGGTTTCCGCATTGGCCGTGAGGATGTTCGCATAGACCTGCCAGCGTTCCTTGTCGGTGACGATACGCGGGTTGGTTTTATCAACCGGATTCAGGGAGAGCGCGCCTGCCGAGATAAACGGAGAACGCTTCATGTTGTTGACTTCGTTGAAGGTGAGCCAGTACTTGACCTTGCCCTTGTAGCGGTTGAATACGGTGGTGACGTAATTGCGCCAGAAGTCAATGCACAGCGGATTGATCCAGCCGCCGTATTCGGTGAGCAGGTGCAGGGGTGTTTCATAATGGCTTAATGTGATAACAGGGGTCATGCCGAGTCTGTTCATCTCATCGAAGAGATTGTCATAGAACTGCAGACCTTTTTCATTGGGCTCTTCTTCATCGCCGTTGGGGAAGATTCTGCCCCAGGCAATGGATGTACGGAAGCAGTTGAATCCCATGCCTGCCATTAAGGCAAGGTCTTCCTTGTATCTGTGGTAGAAGTCGATTGCTTCATGGCTGAGATAAACTTTTTCGGGATCAAGGCACATCTCCCATTTGTTGGTTTCATCGTTCCATTTCAGGCCGGGATGACGGTCGCCGATGCCTACGCAGATATCCGTGACATTGGGCTGTTTGCCGTCCTCCAGCCAGGCGCCTTCAATCTGGTTTGCGGCGACTGCACCGCCCCAGAGAAAGCCTTCCGGGAATGCAAGTTTGCTCATATATCCTCCTGTATAAAGCATACGGGACAGGCAGTGCCTGTCCCGTTATGTGTTGTTATTTGCCGCTCTTGGTCTGGTTCAGCATCCAGGACATGATGCCGTGCTCATCGTGGTATGTCAGCACCCAGCAGGTATGATTCCAGCCGAATCTTGCCTCATATGTCATGTCTTCGATAATGCCGATGTCGTACTTCGCAAGCTCTTCCGGTGAATACAGAGTGAGTTTGGCGTCGTTGTTGCCGGCATCACGCAGAGCCAGGATTCCGTCCACGAGATACTTGTGACGGTAGATGGTGTGATCCACGTATGCCGCGGAGATCCAGATCTTTGTGTGGGTCAGTCCGCACAGGATCTTGAATGTTTCGGGAGTCATGGTCGGGCAGATCGGTGCAGCTGCTGCGAAGAGATCCGAACCGACGTTCAGGCATCTCAGGGTTCCGCCGCCGCCCATGGAAAGACCGGTGACATATACTCTTTCAGGATCGACTTTGCCTGCCTTGATCATCTTGCGGATGATGTCGCAGATCTCTGCCAGGTAGGTTCTGGACCAGCCGCTGTCGGGATCCTGTTCAATGCCTTCGAAGTCACCGACAATGATGCGCTTGCCGCCCATCTTGAAGGTGCCGGGTTTTGCCTGCGGTGCCATGACATAGCAGTCCGGATAGTGCTCAGCGAGAGCTGTCGGACCGTAGCATCCGGTCAGCTGGCGCCAGTTGTCATAACCGCCTTCACCGCCGCCGTGCAGGAAGAGGATCAGAGGTCTCGGCACATCAACACCCGGCTTGTAGAGACGGTAGAGAACCTCACCGTCGCTGCAGGCTTCAAACTTGTCTGCCCAGTCGGTCTTCACATCGGTGAAATCTTCCGCTGTATAGGTCTTTTTGCCGATCTTCAGCTTATAGGGAGCGTTGAAGGAGAAAGCATCCACGTCAATGTGCAGAATGCCTTTCTTCTGGGAAATGTTGGTGATGCCGCCGCCGGTTCTGCCGGTCTTGGAACGGAGGAATACATCGATGGATGTATCCAGGTAGTTGTCACTCAGAGAGATATCTTTCTTGGCGACTTTTGTTTCGCAGGGAATCTCAAATGCATAGATGTCCTGTCCGCGGTTGCCGATCCGCGTGAATACTGTGCAGTCTGTCATTTTCCTTACCTCAGTGCGATTCCTTTCGGGTTGTATTTTTTCAGATCGGGACGATGGTTCCAGAATACTTCATAGAGTTCATCGTCATGGTTGGTTCTCAGTTCGAATTCATCATCAACGATCATTGTATGCACCGTATCAGCTGTGGAAGGCTTCCATGCAGGGATATCCGGAATCTGCGGACTGCCTGTTTCCGCAAGGGCAAGAACGATTCTGCTCATGCGGTCAACGAGACGGTCGGATACACCGGGTTTGTTGCCGATGATGACCTTGTCCAGGTTGTTGAACCAGAAGGCGATATCACTGCAGTGCCACGGGATTTTGCCGCCGTTGTACGGGAACTCGTATGTGAAGAGATAGTTCCAGACATTCGGAGCCATTTCTGCCTTCTTCTTAACGAAGGTCTTGGTGTCTCTGCGGTAGTTGTTGTCGAGCATTGCCGCATCGGTGAGGCACTTGCCGGGATATGCTTCCGCGAAGAGTTCAGCCATCTTTACACCGATCTCATCGCCGTATACCTGCTTCAGGGCATCCAGCTTTTCTGCTTCACTCAGGGAGTTCTTGTCTGTGACAAAGTCACCGAAGGAGAATTCGCCCAGACATGTACCGGCAACCGTCGGAATCTCTTTGGCATGTTCACGGAATCCGTAGTAGACGGGATCACCGGCATACCAGTCGTTCTTCATCGGTGCGGAGCCTGTGTACATTCCTTTTGCCTTGAATTCGGGAGCGATCCGGTTGTATGCTTCGGCGAGCTTTTCGTAAGGAACATCCTGCAGGGCAAGCGGATCCTTTTCGTAGTCAATGCCGAGTTCGTTGTAGAGTGCGATGCCGAATGTGCGTGCATCTTCCTTTGCGGTTTCGGGATTGCCGAACATTCTGCGGAAATCACTGATGCCGCTCATGATGAATGCTTTGTGGAACAGACCGTCCGCATCCGGAATCTGCATCATGCTCTGCACTTTGCGGCCGCCGCCGGACTGGCCCATGATTGTTACGTTGTTCGGGTCACCGCCGAAGGCTTCAATATTGTCATGAACCCATTTCAGGCAGGCAACGAGGTCTGCATTGCCGACATTGCCGGAATTCCAGAACTTGTCGCTGAAGGAAGAGAGATCGAGGTAACCGATGATATTCAGACGGTGGTTGCAGGAAACGAATACGACGTCTCCTTTCTTTGAGATATTCTCACCGTCATAGGAAACCTGCTCAATGGAGGAGCCTGCTGCGAAGCCGCCGCCGTGGAACCAGACCAGAACCGGTCTCTTTGCGGTGCGGTCGGTATGCTGTGTCCAGACATTCAGGTACTGGCAGTTTTCATCTTTGACCCAGTATCTGTGCGGGCACATGATTTCACCGGCTGTTCCTTCCTTCTGCAGCATAGGTGATACATAGCCGTAGCTCAGAGCGTCTTCGACACCTTCCCAGGGTTCAACCTCGGTGGGCATTTCCCATCTCTTAGCGTTGGCATACTTGATTCCCCAGAATGTGTAGGTGGAATCAATCTTAAAGCCGCGGATTTTGCCGGCTTTGGTCTCGACCACGGGTTCCGTGGAAGAGCAGATAAATTCTCTGGCCATTATTATTGTCTCCTGTTCTTTTTTCTTAATTTTAACGGTATGTCAGAGTTCAATGAAGAGAAATATTGTTTTTGTTGTATTTTGAGAGGTCCGGACGGATCGGCCAGAAAACCTCAATCAGTTTGTCATCGTGGTTGACGGTAACGCCGCATTCCTCCGCCAGAATCATTGTCTTCAGCTCATCCGGTGTGCTGGCCGGCCATTCAGGAAGACCTTCCGCACACGGAGCACCTGTCTTTGCAAAGCTGATCAGGCAGGAAGACATCTTGTTTTCCAGGACATCGGAAACACCCGGACGGTTGGCAACCGGCACCTTGTCGGTGTTGCGGAACCAGAACGGAATGTCGCTGCAGTGCCACGGAGCTTTGCCGCCGTTGATCGGGAAATCATAGGCAAACAGGTAGTTGTAGCACGGTGCAGTTCCGGCTGCCTTGGTTTTGACAAAGGTCTTGGTATCAATGCGGTAATTGTTGTCGAGGGTAATGGCATCAATCAGATTGCGTCCCGGATATGCCTCGGAGAATGCTTCAATCATGCGCTGTCCGTCTTCCTTGCCGAAGACTTCATATACGCACTGTTCCTGCTGTTCTCTGCTCAGGCGGTGCTTGTACATGATCACATCGCCGAAGGTGCCGCGCTCGGCAAGACATGTGCCTGCCATCAGCGGAATGGTATAGGCGTGTTCACGGAATCCGTAGTACAGGGGATCGCCGGCATACCAGTCATTCTTCATCGGGAAGCATCCGCAGTATCTGCCTTCTTTCTTGAAGGCAGGAGAGAGTTTCCGCCAGGCTGCTGCCAGGGTGTCATACGGGACATCCTGCAGGGCAAGCGGATCTTTCCCGTAATCAATACCGAGTTCTTTATACAGGGCTTCACCGAAGGCGCGGGCGTCTTCCTTTGCAGTTTCGGGATTGCCGAACATTCTGCGGAAATCACTGATGCCGCTCATGATGAAGGCCTTGTGGAACAGACCGTCAGCTGCGGGGATCTGCAGCAGGGACTGCACTTTGCGGCCGCCGCCGGACTGACCCATGATCGTGACATTGTCCGGGTCGCCGCCGAAGCCTTCGATGTTGTCATGAACCCATTTCAGACACATGACAAGGTCGGCATTTCCGACATTGCCTGAATTCCAGAAGGTATCGCTGAAGGAAGACAGGTCGAGGTAGCCGATGATGTTCAGGCGGTGGTTCATGGATACGAAGACAACGTCTCCGAATTCACTGATATTCACACCGTCGTATGCCTGCATCTCTATAGACGAGCCGTCCATGAACTGACCGCCGTGGATCCATACAAGGACCGGTTTCTTTGCGGTGCGGTCAATGGACTGTGTCCAGATATTCAGGTACTGGCAGGCTTCATCCTTCGGCCAGTATCTGTGCGGCACCATGTGGTCTCCGAAGGGATTCTCACGGTTGACCATCGGGCATACATAACCGTAGCTCAGGGCATCAACGGTGCCTTCCCACGGTTCGACTTCGGTGGGCATTTCCCATCTCTTTGCATTGGCGTACTTGATGCCGTAGAAGGTGTAGGTGCTGTCGGCTTTGAAACCGCGGACCTTTCCGGCTTTGGTTTCAACCACAGGTTCATCCGGGGTGCAGATGAATGTTCTGGTCATGCTTTAAATCTCCTGCGCATTAACGAAGCGCGATATTCTTGCGGTTCCGCTTTCTGGGATCCGGTGCCACCGGCAGGAAAGCTTCATAGAGTGATTCATCAAAGTCCGGCTTCATCGCACAGGTGTCATCCAGCACCATGGTGTTGACATGTTCCGTTGTGCAGGCCGGCCATTCAGGCAGATCTTCCGCAGACGGTGCGCCGTTCTTCAGGAAGTTCAGGATCGCGGTGGACATATTCTTTTCGAGCTGGTCGGATACACCGGGTTTGTTGCCGACAACGACTTTGTCTTCATTGTGGAACCAGAAGGCGAGGTCGCTGCAGTGCCATGCCAGCTTGCCGTCATTGATCGGGAACTCATAGGCAAACAGGTAATTATATACAGGTGCTTCACCGGCTGCTTTGAGTCTGATGTATGCTCTGTCATTCGGTCTGAAGCGGGCATCCAGCTGGATCAGGTCAGTGAGATCCTTGGTCGGATGGGCAGCCTTGAAGAGCTCTGCCAGTGCATCGGTTTTATCACCGAATTCATCACGGAGGATTGCGTATCTTGCTTCATCGGTGAGTTCATGCTTCCTGGCGACAGCGTCACCGAAGCTCATCTCCGCGATGCAGCAGCCGACCATTGTCGGAACGGTCAGGGCATGTTCCGTGAAGCCGTATACACGCGCATCACCGGCATACCAGCTGTTGCGGATCGGGGTCTGTCCGGTGTAGATGCCCTGGGCAGCGAGACCGGGTGCTACTTTGTTGTATGCGGCAGCCAGTGCTTCATACGGAACGGCTTCCATTTCTTCGATTGTGGTGCAGCCGAGTTCCGCCATCATGGCCGGACCGATTTTGCTGGTGTCGGGATCGATATCTCTCATGGCATTGATTTCCAGGATACCGCTCATGATAACGGCTCTCTGGAACAGACCGTCCGCTGCCGGTGTCTGCAGGAGGGACTGTACTTTGCCGCCGCCTCCGGACTGACCGAAAATCAGCACTTTTTCGGGATCGCCGCCGAACGCTGCGATATTGTCATGCACCCACTGCAGGGCTGCTACGAGATCGGCATTGCCGACGTTGGCGGAATTCCAGTATTTCTCACCGTACTGCGACAGATCGAGATAACCGATGATGTTGAGTCTGTGGTTGATGGAGACAACAACACAGTCTCCGAAGACGGACAGATTCTCACCGTCATAAGCAACCTGTTCAATGGAGGAACCGGCCGAGAAACCGCCGCCGTGGATCCAGACCATAACCGGTTTTTTCGCTTCCGGATCAATGCTCTGCGTCCATACATTGAGATTCAGGCAGTTCTCATCCTTGACCCAGTATCTGTGCGGGCACATGATTTCACCGCGTTTGCTTTCCCTTGAAAGCATCGGTGAAACAAAACCATAACTCAGTGCATCCTCAACACCTTCCCAGGGCTGTACGGGTTCGGGCATCTGCCATCTTTTGGCGGTTGCGTACGGGATTCCCCAGAATGTGTATGTACTGTCGATTTTAAAACCTCTGATTTTTCCGGAAGCCGTAGTCACAATCGGCTCGGTTGAAGAACAGATAAATGTGCGTGCCATGTATATCCTCCTTTTACGACGCTGTTTTATTGTTTTTTAATACAGTTGTATTACTGATAAAACTATAATGAATAACATCCTTTGCGGTCAATCCTGCACGTTGGGGGAGGAGATAAAGAAAACGGCTGTATAAAGCCGTTTTCATTGATATGTCCGTTTTTGACATAAGGAAATCTGACAAAAGAGCGCGGATTCGTTTTAAATGCCAACTTGCGTGTATACAGGCAACCAAATAAAATTTAATCAGAGCTGAATCTTTGCCAGAATCATATTCAGAAGCGTTTCTGCTGGGCGGCGATTTCATCTGCTGAAACATCGGGATGATGGTATCTGGAGCGTCCGTTATTGAAAAACTTGGAATCAATGTAGACTGCCTCGGCCGGACACCAGTGGAAACATGCCATGCAGGAAGCACATGTGCTGCCGTAGACGGGATGTCCGTCGGTCATGGTGATGTTCTTCATAGGGCATACCTGTGCGCACAGACCGCAGGATACACACTTATCCGGATCGCTTTTGAAGACAAAGATTTTCGGGAAGCGTTCACGCTGACCTTCTTCGGTATTTTCCGGAGCGTCAAAGCCTTCCACCGTGCTCTGGAAGCGGCTGTTGATATTGTCAGCGGAACGATGGCAGAACATGTCGCAGTCGGCGATGCGTTCAGCGTTTTCCGCTTCGTTGGTAGCCATGCAGTTGCCGGGCATCGTGATCTTGCGTGTGTAGTTCATCTCAATGCCGTGCTTCTTCAGCCAGCTGGCAAAGAAATCCAGGCAGGATCCGCCTCTGTCATTGCAGGTCGCAATACCGAAAACATAGGGTTGGCCGGAAAGCTTCAGTCTGGCGGCGAGATGATAAACAGGCCAGGGAGCACGTTCGCCGTAAACCGGGAATACAAACCCGAGTGTATCGCATGGTTCAACGGTGATTTCTTCGGCTTCGAGATAATTGGCGGCAGCGCGGAGCTCTGTCTCTCCGTCCAGGTACTTTGCAAGATTCTTCGCACAGACCAGGGAATTGCCGGTCGCCGTAAAGTAATAAATGATGTTCTTCATGAAATATACCCTCGCTTTTAATGACATTATACGTGGAGATAAGCTGGTTATGAACAGCAGAACAATTCAGAAATATACAGGAGGTTTGTTTTTATGAGTCTGGATGTAAACGCACTGCCCATTAACAAGAAATTCAACCGCAGACTGATTGCGCCGGATACATGGATCATCAATCCGTTCAATCCGAAGATCAACACCGGCAGACCGTATGTCCTGATCGGTGATGACTGCGCGCTGATCATTGATGCAACACACACAACCCTGCCGATCCGTGAATACGTGGAAAAATGCGTCACGGATAAGCCGCTCAAGGTAGCGAGCACCCACAGTCACCTCGACCATACCAACGATAATTATATGTTTGAGGACTGTGAGATCTTCATGTCGGAGAGCGCGTGGAACGATATCCGGGCGCGCCGGGAAATGGATGATGTGAAGGGAAGCTGGCGGCAGGTGGATGCGGACGGCAATGATGTGACGATGAAGCCCGAGCAGAGAGGCACCTATACACCGACACTGATCGGTCCGGGTGACAAAATCGATCTCGGTAACCGTGTGATTGAGGTGCTGCCGTATGTCGGCTGCCACAGCCCCGGAAGCTTGATTTTCTTTGATCACAATACGGGTATCCTGTTCACCGGTGATGAGATTGAATGCGGTCAGATGCTTGTCATGGGACAGCCCGGCACAAAGAGCTGCGTAGAACAGCTGCGTGAGAATATACAGAATCTGATTGACGGCTGGGGAGATAAGATCACCGCAATCTGTCCGCCGCATAACGGATCTCCGATTCATCCTCTGTTCCTGACCTATCTGGTTGAGAACTGCGACCGTGTGCTCAGCGGTATAGACGGGGAAATGAATATCGGTTCCATGAGCTTCATGCTTGGTGATTTCTGGGCGGAAATGCCGATGGCACAGAAGTGGATGGCGGATCCGGACATACTCAGGAGCGAATGGAAGGGAACTTCCATCGTATACAACAGAACACGTCTGCACAAATCAGACATCGAACAAAAGTAAAGGAGAACATCTATTATGGCACTCGACATCAATGCACTTCCCATTAACAAGAAATTCAACCGCCGTCTGGTCGCTCCGGACACATGGATCATCAACCCGTTTGCGCCGAACATTGCCACACCGCGTCCGTACGTGGTGATCGGTGATGAATATGCACTGCTGATCGATCCGACCTATACGACCCTGCCGATCCGTGAATACGTGGAAAAATGCGTTACGGATAAACCTCTGAAGGTGCTCTGCTCACACAGCCACCTCGATCACACCAACGATAATTATATGTTCGAGGACTGCGAGATCTTCATGAGCGCCTATGCATGGGAGGAAATCCAGGCAAGACGTAAAAAGGAACCGAAGGACGGTATGTGGAGTCAGACAGACGCTGAGGGAAAGCGTGTGCTGATGACCAAAGAACAGTACGGCACCTATACGCCGACCATTGTGGGTCCGGGCGATAAGATCGACCTTGGCAACCGTGTTCTGGAATTCCTTCCGTATGAAGGCATTCACAGTGCCGGCAGTCTGATTGCGCTGGATCATAAGACAGGTACGCTGTTTACCGGTGATGAGATTGAATGCGGTCAGATGCTGGTTATGGGCAGAGGCAATTCCACAGCGACAATTGAACTTCTGAAGGAAAACCTTGTCCGTCTGAAGGAAGGCTGGGGAGATCAGATCAAACAGATCTGTCCGCCGCACAACGGATCCCCGATTCATCCGCTGTTCCTGGATTACCTGATTGAAAACTGCGACCGCATTATGAGCGGCATTGACGGTGAGATGGATGTAGGCTCCATGTCCTATATTCACAATCCTTCCGAGGGAAGAGATCCCGAACAGACCAGAAAGATTCTGGAAGATCCGGATATCCTGAGAAGTGAGTGGAAGGGAACATCCATCGTTTACAACAAGCAGAAAATCTTTAAGAAACAGGTCGGACTCTGATAAAGGAGGATACATACATGGCACTGGATATTCATGCACTTCCGATCAATAAGAAGTTCAACCGCAGACTGATTGCGCCGGATACATGGATCATCAATCCGTTCAATCCGAACTTCGGTACACCGCGTCCGTATGTGCTGATCGGTGATGACTGCGCAGCCCTGATTGACGCAACCCATACAACCCTGCCGATCCGTGAATACATTGAAAAGTGCGTTACGGACAAGCCGCTGGTTGTACTCTGCACACACAGCCATCTGGACCACACCAATGACAACTATCTGTTTGAAGACTGTGATATCTACATGAGCGAGTATGCCTGGAACGAGATTAAAGCCCGCCGTGATATGGACAATAAAGCGGGTATGTGGAGATTCTCGGATCCGGCCTGCGGTGATGTTGAAATGACACCCGAACAGAGAGGAACCTATACACCGAAGATTCTGAAACCGGGCGATACGATTGACCTGGGCAACAGGGTGATTGAGGTGCTGCCGTATGTAGGCTGCCACAGCCCCGGTTCACTGATCTTCTTTGATCACAAGACCGGCGGTCTGTTTACCGGTGATGAGCTGGAAACGGGACAGATGCTCGTTATGGGACAGCCGGGCACGAAGAGCTGTGTTGAACAGCTGCGGGAAAACCTGCAGGTGCTGATTGACGGCTGGTATGACCGCATTACCATGGTATGTCCTGCGCATAACGGTTCACCGATTCATCCGCAGTTCCTGAAGGATCTCGCGGAAAACTGCGACCGTGTGCTCAGCGGCATCGAAGGTGATATGGATGTGCGTTCGATGAGCTTTGCGGCGGATCCCGATTCCATGGGCGGCAGGGCAAGAATCTGGATGGAAGACCCGGATATTCTGAGAAGTGAGTGGAAGGGAACATCCATTGTTTACAACAGGACACGTCTGCACAAGGCAGATATTGTCGGCAAATAGAACAGGAGAACACATGATGGAAGACCGGTATCTGGTACTTGACTACGGCGGCAGTGCAGTGAAATACGCGCTGATGAACCGCAATGCTGAATTTCTTGAGGAAGGCGAAAGACCCGCTCCGAGGGAAAGTGTGGAAGCGGCTGTACAGACAGTCCGTGAACTGAAGGAACAGTTTGCGGGACAATTCAAAGGAGTGGCGGTTTCCCTGCCCGGCAGAATCAATACGGATACCGGTATTGCCCATACCGGCGGTGCATATAGCTTTGTGAAGGATACACCGTTCAGAGACATCTACGAAAAAGTTTACGGTGTTCCCGTGGTGCTGGCGAATGACGGCAAGTGCGCTGCCAATGCGGAGCTGCATAAAGGTGCGCTTAAAGGCATCAACAGCGGTGCCGCAGTGCTGCTTGGTACAGGCATTGCCGGCGGTGTGATTGTCAACGGCAGAGTCTGGATGGGCAGCAGCGGCGGTGCCGGTGAGTTTTCCTTTGTAATGGATAATGTGCCGGAGCTGATGCGGTATGCATTTGATTATACGGGTGCGGACCGCGGACCGAAGTCGCATGAAGCATCATGGAGCGGCATGGGCAGTGTACCCGGTCTGCTTGGTATGTACTGCGCTAAGAAAGGCACCGAGTATGTACGCGGCAAACCCGGACAGATCAACGGCAGGGATTTCTTTGCGGCATATGATGCCGGTGATCCGGATGCTGTGCTGACGCTGAAAGAGTACGGACAAGTGACAGCCTGCAGTATTTTTTCCGTTCAGGCGGTCATTGACGGTGAGAAATATGCGATCGGCGGCGGCATCAGTGCCAGACCGGAAGTTACACAGTCCGTCAGAACCGCAATGGAAGATCTGTTCACAATGTACCGGATTGCCTTCAGCAAACCCGAGATCGTGACATGTCAGTTCCGGAACGAAGCAAACCTGATCGGCGCTCTGATGTTTTATCTGGAGCGGCATCCGGAATGACAGAACCGTTATAAAAAGTGTACGGAAAAAGATAAAAGTTGACGCTTCCCTGCGGTCTGTACATCTGCGAGTTGTGATATAGTAACTTTAGCAATTTGGAAATCACATTACAGGCGAATATAAAACCGCTGAAATGTAAATGTTGCATAAACATGCGTACAGGCTTTTAAAATAAGTGGACGCCCGTGAAAACGGCTGATATTTCTTTGAGGGGTATGCTATACTTACGTCAAGACTTGTAAGCGATTTCATTACCGAAACAGAGCATGATCCATGCTCTTTCGGAATAAGAATCAGAAAGGGGGAAGGCAGGGGAAACTGGTAAAACAGCTGACTGCGTCTCATCATAATTGCAGGAAAAAGATGGGCGCCGGCACCAATGCATCACACCAAAAAGTAGTCTGCAGGAGACGAAAAAACACAACAAGGTTCATACCAACTTAGATCGTCGAAGGCGGAAAGGGATTCTCTGACCGCCAATACAGGAGGGAATATGGGACGATACATTTTAAAAAGATTAATCCAAATGATTCCGATCTTGCTTATCGTTGCCATTCTGATTTTCCTGCTCATGAGCTTTGTCCCGGGCGACCCGGTACAGATCATTCTGGGAGATCAGGCAACAGAAATGCAGATTGAAGAAGCAAGACACAATCTCGGTCTCGACAAACCGTTCGTACAGCGTCTGGTAGACTATCTCGTCGGTATCCTGCACCTTGATTTCGGAAAATCGTATCTGCTCGGTACGCCGGTTAGTCAGGAACTTCTGACTCGTTTCCCGCGTACACTGCTTATTGCTCTGCTCTGCATCGTCTTCACAGTTATCTTCGGAATTCCGATTGGTATCCGCTGCGCGCTGAGAGCTGATAAGCTGGAAGACAGAGTCTGGATGTTTGTTACACTTCTGCTGAGTTCAATGCCGGGCTTCTGGCTTGCCCTGATGCTCGTCTTACTGTTCTCCGTCAGACTCGGATGGCTGCCGTCCAACGGTATCGGCGGATGGAAGTACTTCGTACTGCCTGTCTTTGCGAACTCACTGGGTTCCCTGGCAGGTATTGCCCGTCAGACACGTGCATCAATGCTTGAAGTCATTCGTTCCGACTTCGTCACAACTGCACGTTCCAAGGGTCTGTCTGAACGTGATATTACATGGAAGCACGCTCTTCCTAACGCAATGATCCCGATCATCACAATCCTCGGTGCAAGATTCGGTATGCTGCTGGGTGGTACAACCATCACAGAGTCCGTCTTCTCTATTCCGGGTATCGGTCTGTACATGATCAACGGTATCAACAACCGTGACTATCCGATCGTACAGGGCTGCGTCATTTACATTGCGTTCACATTCTCTATCATGATGCTGATCACTGACCTGATTTATGCATTCGTTGATCCTCGTATCAAGGCGCAGTATGCAGGTCCGGCCAAGGCAAAGAAAAAGGCTGAGGCTACAGCGTAAGGGAGGAAAGTAAAATGGCTAAAGATAAAGTTAAGAATGAAGCAGTTACTGAATCCACTGAAATTGACTACGCTGCCAAAGCCAAGCGCAATAAACCGGGTTCACTGCCTTATATCTGGAGACACATCCGTCAGAATCCTCTGGCTATGGGAAGTCTTGTAATCATTATTGCTCTGTTTATCCTGTCATTCCTGTCACCGTACATCATGAAGTATTCGTTCTCGAAGATCTCCATGAGAGACCAGTATGCTCTGCCGAATTCTGAACATCTGCTGGGCTGTGACGAAGTCGGAAGAGACATCCTTTCCAGAATTCTCTATGGTGCGAAGTATACGATGTCCATCGGTTTCGCTTCCACAGCAATCTCTGCTGCTATCGGTATCGTCCTCGGTGCTGTCGCAGGTTACTTCGGCGGCTGGGTTGACGGTCTGATCATGAGATTCCTGGATATCTTCCAGTCCTTCCCGGGCATCCTGCTCGCTATCCTGATTTCGACTGTTCTGGGTCCGGGCTTCGAGAAAGTTATTCTCGCGCTTGGTGTATCCGGTGCTCCTGGTTATGCACGTATGATGCGTGCGTCCATCCTGACAGTCCGCGGTTCCGAATACATTGAAGCAGCGCAGTCCATCAACTGCTCTACTGCGAGAATCATCCGCAAGCACATCATCCCGAATGCTATTTCCCCGCTGATCATCCAGATCGCTCAGGGTATCGCAGCTGCAGGTCTGATGGCTTCCGCACTGAGCTTCCTCGGCTTCGGTGTTCAGGCACCGACACCTGAATGGGGTTCCATGCTGTCAAGTGCACGTAACTTCATCCGTGACTATCCGCATATGTGTATCTTCCCGGGTATCTTCATCATGATTACCGTTCTTGCCTACAACCTTGTCGGTGACGCAATCCGTGATGCACTTGACCCGAGACTGAGAGACTAGTCTGAGAACAGATAAGGAAGGAGAACAAAATATGACTACATATGATGAAAGCAAGTTCCTGTCTGTCAAAGACTTGAACGTTACTTACAAGTCCGGTGAAGATATCGTTTATGCTGTAAACGGTGTCTCCTTCGATCTTGCCAAGGGTTCCACACTGGGCCTCGTCGGTGAGACCGGTGCCGGCAAAACAACTATCGCTAAAGCAATTCTGCGTATTCTGCCTGACCATTCCACAAGAAGCTGCACAGGTTCCGTTATCTTCAAGGGACAGGAAATCTCCAGCATCAAGAATGAAGAAATGCAGAAGATCCGCGGTGCTGAAATCTCCATGGTCTTCCAGGACCCGATGACAGCGCTGAACCCGACCATGACTGTTGTTGACCAGATTGCTGAAGGTCTGATCATCCATCAGGGTATGACAAAGGAACAGGGCCGCGAAGCAGCTATCAAGATGCTTGAAACAGTTGGTATCTCCGGTGACCGTGCGGATGAATATCCTCATCAGTTCTCCGGTGGTATGAAGCAGCGTGTCGTTATCGCTATGGCGCTCGCCTGCAACCCTGAACTGCTGATCGCTGACGAACCGACAACTGCTCTGGACGTTACTATCCAGGCACAGGTTCTTGAGCTGATCAATGAACTCAAGGTCAAGCAGAACACTGCTATGATCCTGATCACACATGACCTTGGTATCGTTGCCGAAACATGTGACAATGTCGCCGTTGTTTATGCCGGTGAAGTTGTTGAAATGGGCAACCTCGAAGAAATCTACGATAACCCGAAGCACCCGTATACACACGGTCTGTTCGGTGCAATCCCGGATATTTCCAAGGATGTTGAGAGACTTTCTCCGGTTGACGGTCTGCCTCCGGATCCCTCCGCACTGCCGAAGGGATGCTACTTCTCACCGCGCTGCCCGAGAGCAACCGAAGAGTGCCACAGCAGACATCCTGAACTGATTCACCTGGAAGGTTCACATTTTGTCCGCTGCATCGAAGTTGAGAAGGAGGGTAAGTAATCATGTCTGAACTGTTAAGAGTAGAACACCTTAAAAAGTACTTCCCAACTCCGAGAGGAACCGTCCATGCGGTCGATGACATTACCTTTACAATCGAAAAAGGTAAGACTATGGGCCTTGTCGGTGAGTCCGGATGCGGAAAATCCACTCTGGGCCGTACTGTTATTCATCTGCAGGACAGCACAGACGGTAAGATCTTCCTCGATGGCAAGGATATTACCAAGGTTGATAAGAACGAACTGAAAGCAGTCCGTGAGAAGATGCAGATCATCTTCCAGGACCCGTATTCCTCACTGAACCCTCGTATGACTCTGCGTGATACGATCAAGGAACCGCTGGAACTTTCCGGACGTTTCAACAAGGAACAGCTCGAAGACGAAACAACCCGTCTGATGGACCTTGTCGGTATCGAAAAGCGTTTCCACTATTCCTATCCGCATGAGCTCGACGGTGGCAGAAGACAGCGTGTCGGTATCGCACGTGCGATCGCTCTGCATCCTGAATTCGTTGTATGCGACGAGCCGGTTTCCGCGCTTGACGTATCCATCCAGGCTCAGATCCTCAACCTTCTGATGGACCTGCAGGATCAGGAACAGCTGACATACATCTTCGTTACTCATGACCTTTCTGTCGTCCGTCACATTTCCGACACGATCTGCGTTATGTATCTGGGCCAGATGGTTGAAACATGCCCGACTGATGAGCTGTTCAAGAACCCGCTGCATCCGTATACAAAGGCGCTTCTGTCCGCGATTCCGTCTGTTGACATCCATAACAGATCCAAGCGTATTCAGCTGAAGGGTGAAATCACATCCGCTATCGATCCGAAGCCGGGATGCCGTTTCGCTCAGCGCTGCCCGTATGCTAAGGAAGACTGCTACAGAGATCTCACTCTGACGGAAGTTCGTCCTGGACATTTCGTTTCCTGTGCATATGTTAAGGAGATCAACAATCTCTGAGATTGTAATCTGATTAACAATAATATTAAGGACTCTCTGATTACAGGGAGTCCTTTTCATATGTCCGGGGGAATGCGTCAGGTTTTGCATATTTCCGCGGAAATAAAACTGTACGGTTTTCTGATATAACGCGAGCGGAAGTGTATGCGCTGTTGTCGTATAATATAGGTAACAAAATTCAGATTATGAACTCAGTTTTATTCGGTTCAGAAATGATGACAGAAGGAGAATACAATGGCAACAGATTTTTTGTGTACGAGCACGGAACCGGTAGTTGCGACAAAAGCCGGTAAACTGCGCGGCTTCAGATTCAACGGTATTTATACTTTCTACGGTGTCGATTACGCAAAAGCAGAACGGTTCAAGCAGCCGGTACCGGTTGCGCCATGGGAAGGCGTAAAAGATGCACTTTCATACGGTTATATTGCATATCCGGAATCTCCTGATTCACCCAATGGCGATCTGTTTGTTCCGCACCGTTTCTGGCCGAAGAGCGAAGACTGTCTGAACCTGAATGTATGGACACCTACGCTTGACAGCAATGCAAAGAAAGCGGTTATGGTCTGGTTCCACGGCGGCGGTTTCTCCAGCGGTTCTGCTGTTGAAATGCTGGCATATGACGGGCACAATCTGGCGGCGGATAAAGACGTTGTCATGGTTACTGTCAACCACAGACTCAATGTGTTCGGTTTCCTGGATGTTTCCGCTTATGGTCCGGAATATGCGAATTCACAGAATGCAGGAATTGCAGATCTGGTCGCATCCCTGCAGTGGGTGCATGACAATATTGCGGCATTCGGCGGCGATCCTGAAAATGTTACGATTTTCGGTCAGTCCGGCGGCGGTATGAAAGTCAGCTCTCTGATGCAGATCAAGGCTGCGGAAGGGCTCTTCCAGAAAGCAATCATCATGTCCGGATCCGGTCCGAACGAAGCTTCGCTGTCCTATGCAAGCAATGCGCCGATTGCAGAGAAAATGCTGAAGGAACTCGGTTCCGACAACATTCAGGCACTGCTCGATCTTGAACCGCTTGAACTGCAGGCTCTGGCTAAGAAAGTTATCGGCGGCAGAGGCGGCAGATACTGGGGACCGCTGGAGAATGACTGGTTTGACCATATCATCTTCAGAGGATCAACAGAGAATGCCAAGAAGATTCCGCTGCTGATCGGCACCTGCATCGGTGAAATGGGAACCTTCCGCTTCTCAGTAAAGAACCGTCAGAATCTCACCAAGGAAGAAAAGGAAGCAGTAGTATTTGAAAAATTCGGAGAAGAAAAAGGCAGAGAACTGCTGGACCTCTTCTACAAGGCATACCCGGATCATGATGCGATTGACTCAATTATTCTTGACGACGGCAGCCGTGAGACAACAAGAATGATGCTTGACCTGCGTGCAGGTGACGGTTCATGCGCTTCCTACAACTATGTATTCGCATATGACTTCCCGGTGGATGACGGCAAAGCCGCATGGCACTGCAGTGATATTCCCTTCATTTTCCGCAACATCGACAGAGTGGCTGTCTGCAACGAAGCAGAAGTCGGCTGCCGTCTGCAGGAACAGTTCTCCACAGCCTGGACGAATTTTGCAAAGACCGGAGATCCCAACAACGAATACATGCCTGCATGGGAACCTTATACCAAGGGACATGAAGTGACTATGGTGATTGACCGCACCTGCGAAGCAAGAGTTGATTTCGACAGAGAGCTGGTCGCAACACATAAGAAACTCGAATACGAAATTGAACACCCCAACATGCTTATGTAACAAAACAGCCGGAGGTAAACAAGTATGGCAAAAGGATTCACCTGTACAAGCGATTCTCCTGTCGTAGAAACCAAAGCAGGAAAACTGCGCGGTTTTGAGCTGGATGATACGTATCATTTCTATGGCATTCCATACGGCAAGGCAAAGCGCTGGGAACAGCCTGAACCTGCGGACTGCTGGGAAGGTGTAAAGGATGCGCTGGCATTTGGTTACATCTGCCCGCCGTTCAACCCTGACAGTCCTAACGGAGATATTCTGATTCCGCACAGATGGTGGCCGAAGAGCGAAGACTGTCTGAACCTGAATATATGGACACCGTCCATCGACAGAGATGCAAAGAAGCCGGTTATGGTATGGCTGCACGGAGGACTCTTCGCAGACGGATCATCGGTTGAGATGGTTGCCTATGACGGTGAGAATCTGGCGCATGACGGCGATCTGGTCTTTGTTTCCCTGAACCACAGAATGGGCCCTTACGGATTCCTGAATGTATCCCGATTCGGCGAAAAGTATAAGAACTCACAGAACTGCGGTCTTGCGGATATGGTGCTTGCACTGCAGTGGATTCATGACAACATCGAAGCATTCGGCGGCGATCCCGGAAACGTAACGATTTTCGGTCAGTCCGGCGGCGGTCAGAAAGTCAGCTCACTGATGCAGATCAAAGCAGCGGAAGGTCTCTTCCACAAGGCAATTATTCAGTCCGGTTCCGGCGGCAGACCTACCACAATCCGTTTCGCGGATTCATCGGACTGCACGGAAGCAATGCTGAAGGAACTCGGCAGTGATTCCATTGATGCTCTGCTTGCGCTGAGTACGGATGAACTGATGGCACTTGCAAGAAAGGTTGCACCGAGACATGCATTCAGCTTCGGCCCGCTGGAGAATGAATGGTTTGACCACATTATCTTTGACGGCTCCACCGAAAATGCGAAGAAGATTCCGCTTCTCATCGGTACAAACATTGCGGAAATGAACTCCATGATGTTCAACATCAAGAACCGTGAAAGCATGACCAAGGAAGAAAAGGAAGCAGTCGTTCTTGAAAAGTTCGGTGAAGAGCTCGGCACAAAACTTCTGAAACAGTTCTATGAAGCATATCCGGATCATGATGCAGTTGATGCACTGACATTGGATGACGGCTGCCGCACAACTACACAGTGGCTGTGCGACCAGAGAGCAGCTGACGGTTCCGCACCGACCTACAACTACATGTTCTCGTACAACTTCCCGATCGACGGCGGCAGAGCAACCTGGCACTGTGCGGAGATTCCGTTTGTCTTCCGTCACATTGACAAAGTGCCTGTATGCAATGAACCGGAAATCGGTGAGAGACTGCAGGAACAGTTCTCACGTGCATGGATCAGCTTTGTGCATACCGGTGATCCCAATACGGATCTTCTCCCTGAATGGAGACCGTACACAAAGGGTGATGAATTCTGCATGATCATTGACAGAAAGTGCGAAGGAAAAGTTGATTTTGACCGCGAACTGCTCAAGACACACGCTGAAGGAAAGATCAACTTCATGCGTCCGAATATGAGGATGTAAGAATGGCAAAAGGTTTTATCTGCTCATCAACGGAACCCATCGTTGAAACAAAAGCAGGGAAGCTCAGGGGTTACTGCTTCAACGGCATTTACCGTTTTCTGGGTGTTGACTACGGCACGGCTGCACGGTTTGAGCAGCCGGTGCCCGTACAACCCTGGGAAGGCGTCAAAGATGCAACAGCGTTCGGTCATATCAGTTATTCGCTGAATCCCGACAGCCCGAACGGGGACCTCATGGTTCCGCACCGTTTCTGGCCGAAGAGCGAAGACTGTCTGAATCTGAACGTGTGGACACCGTCTGTTGACAAAGACGCAAAGAAACCGGTTATGGTCTGGATTCACGGCGGTATGTACAGCAACGGTTCATCAATAGAGATGGTTGCGTACGACGGTGATCATCTGTCTGAATACGGAGATGTTGTTGTGGTATCAATCAACCACAGACTCAATATCTTCGGTCATCTGAACGTATCCCGTTTCGGAGAAAAATACAGCAACTCCCAGAATGCAGGCATCGCAGATCTTGTGCTTGCACTGCAGTGGGTCCGTGACAACATTGCGGCATTCGGAGGAGATCCGGATAACGTAACAATCTTCGGACAGTCCGGCGGCGGCAACAAGGTCACCACGTTGATGCAGACACCGGTGGCGGATGGTCTGTTCCACAAGGCAATCGTTATGTCAGGCTCGGGCGGACGTCCTTCGTCCATGCGTATACAGGACAACAGCGATCTCACTGATGACCTGCTTGCATACCTCGGCGGCGACACGATTGATACGCTGCTGAACCTGACACCGGAAGAACTGCTGGCGGCAGCTGCCAAAGTAAACAAGCGCGGCATTCATGCATACGGTCCGTGTCCCAATGACTGGTTCACCGGCTGGATGCATGACGGCATCACAGATCACAATGCGGAAGTGCCGTTCATGATCGGGACATGTCTTGCGGAATTCAGCGGACTCGGCGATGTGTTTGCCGGCCGTTCTTCAATGAGTGAAGAGGACAAGAAAGCAAAACTGTTCGAACGCTTCGGTGAAGAGAACGGAACAGCGATGCTGGAAACATTCAGCAGACTGTATCCCGGACATGATGCGCTTGATCTGCTTGCTCTGGATGACGGTTTCCGCACATCCACACAGATTCTGCTTGACCGCAGAGCAGAGAAAGCCAAGGCACCGACGTACAACTATATTTTCGCGTATGAATTCCCGGTCGATGAAGGCCGTCCGGCATGGCACTGCAGTGATATTCCGTATGTATTCCGTAATATGGATAAAGTGGCTGTCTGCAACGAACCCGGTATGGGCGAGTTGATGCAGGAACGGCTTTCCAATGCGTTTATTTCATTTGCTAAAACAGGCTGTCCTGCAAATGAGTATCTGCCTGATTGGGATGCGTACACTGCTGATAAACCGGCCGTGATGATCATTGACCGTGAGAGCCGTATCTGCACGGAATCAGACCGTGAGCTGGTGCGGATACACCGGGAAGGTAAAGTGGAAATCAAGCACCCGGAAATGCTCTTCTGAAAGGAAAGAACAGAGTAATACTCTGTTGAAAGGAAAGGATAAATATGGCATTACTTCACATTGATTTTGAAAGTCAGTACACAGGACATAACGAAGATGTTTATGTCGTTATGCCGGACAAGAAACGCAGCGAGACACCTGCAGAATTCTACGGTAAGGGAACGAAGTATCCGGTTCTCTGGCTGCTGCACGGAACTTTCGGCGGCTACAGTGACTGGATCCGTAAGTCCAACATCGAGACATATGCATGCGAGCATGACTGCATCGTGGTTATGATGGGTGTCGGCAACTCCAGCTATGAAGCATGGCCTGGATTCACAATCGGTTACGATTCCTGCAAGTACATCATCGACGAACTGATGCCGATGGTTTACAACTGGCTGCCTGCATCCGACAAGAGAGAAGACAACTTCATTGCCGGTCTGTCCATGGGCGGCGGCGGAACATTCAAGCTCGCTGTCAACTTCCCCGAGAAGTTTGCGGCTGCTGCAGTTCTCTCTGCTCCGCCGAGAGATCTCGACAGCCAGAAAGAAGAACTGGAAGCTCTCTTCAAGAAGACACGTAAAGAACTGATGGATGACCCGACCCAGGCAAGAAACCTGCGCACATACAATTCCATCCACCGTTTTGACAGTGTCGAAGATTATCTGAACGATCCGCTCTGCAACGCCTACCGCAAATTCCATGAACAGCTTAAGGCCGGCACGGAACTGCCTAAGTTCATGTTTGCCATCGGTACGGAAGACGGCATGTATGAAGGCTTCAAGGCGTGGAAGGCACATCTCGCTGACATCGGCTTTGATGCGGAATTCCATGAGGGACCGGGCCGTCATGAATGGAGAGTCTGGGAAAGAGACATCCAGACTGCCTTCAAGTTCTTCGGCTTCGGAGATGAAGAGCAGGGCAACATCTTCTGATCTTCCATGGATAACGAACAACTTGCTTTTCTTCGGAAAAGGAGAAGCATACGGAAATACAAACCCGAACAGATAACGGATGAGCAGCTGCAGGCACTGCTGGATACAGCGGTGCTGGCAGCGACCGCAAAACGGCAGGAGCCGTGGTATTTCCTGGTGATTCAGAAACCGGAAATCCTGGAACGCCTGCAGGATATGACGGGACTTGGCAGACCGTATTTCGGTGCACCGACATTGATTGTCGGGTTCGCACGTGCGGATGCGGAAGCGCCGGTTGTGGATACAACGCTGGCAATGTCCAATATTATGAATGCGGCGGTTGCGGTGGGGCTTGGCACCTGCTGGATGAACAATACGTATTATCTGTTCCGGTCACATCCGGAGCTGTCGGAAGAATTCGGTGTACCTAAAGGATACACTGTTGTGGGAGCACTGATTGTCGGTGTTCCTGATCAGGAAGTGCCGGTGCCGACAGACCGCAGAAAAGATGTAATTAAAATAATCAAGTAAGGAGAAACAAAACTATGGCATTATTCCATCTGGACTTTGAAAGTCAGTTTACAGGACACAACGAAGACGTATACATTGTTATGCCTGACAAGAAGCGCAGCGAAACACCTGCGGAATTCTACGGCAAGGGAAAGAAGTATCCGGTTCTCTGGTTGCTGCACGGTACATACGGCGGCTACAGCGACTGGATCCGCAAGTCCAACATTGAGACATATGCATGCGAGCATGACTGCATCGTGGTTATGCCGGGTGTAGGAAACTCCGAATACAATTCATGGCCTGCATTCACCCTGGGTTATGACGGATGCCGTTATGTGATCGATGAGCTGATGCCGCTGGTTTACAACTGGCTGCCTGCTTCCGACAAGAGAGAAGACAACTTCATTGCCGGTCTGTCCATGGGCGGACGCGGAACGATGCAGTTTGCCGTTACCTTCCCTGAGAAGTTTGCGGCTGCGGCAGTGCTTTCCTCCATGCCGAGAAACTATGATGCACAGAAGGAGGAATTCGAAGCGCTCTTCGCCAAGAAGCCTTCCGAAGTGACCGGCAGAGATGTCCGTCAGTACAACACCATGCATAGATTCGACAGTGTTGATGAATACCTGGCTTCCATGTCCAATACATGGCGTACAGTAGACCGTCTTGTAAAAGAAGGCGCTGATCTGCCGCGGTTCATGTTCGCAATCGGTACGGAAGACGGCAGCTACGGCGATATGCAGAAATGGTTGAAGCATGCGGATGAAATCGGTCTGCCGTATGAATATCATGAAGGACCCGGCCGCCATGAGTGGAGAGTCTGGGAAAGAGATATTCAGATTGCCTTCAAGTTCTTCGGCTTCGGTGAAGAAGAACAGGGAAACATTTTCTAAAGGAGAAATAAGATATGGCATTATTCCATCTTGACTTTGAAAGTCAGTTTACAGGACACAACGAAGACGTTTATATCATCATGCCGGATAAGAAGCGCAGTGAAACGCCTGCGGAATTCTACGGCAAAGGAAAGAAGTATCCGGTACTCTGGCTGCTGCACGGCACCTTCGGAGGATACAGTGACTGGATCCGCAAATCCAACATTGAAACATATGCATGTGAACATGACTGCATCGTTGTGATGATGGGCGTCGGCAACGCAGATTATGAAGCATGGCCTGCATTCACACTCGGCTATGACGCCACAAAGTATGTCACGGAAGAGCTGATGCCGCTGGTTTACAACTGGCTCCCTGCATCCGACAAGAGAGAAGACAACTTCATTGCCGGTCTGTCCATGGGCGGCGGCGGAACCGTTAAGTTCGCATTGAACTTCCCGGAGAAGTTCGGGGCGGCAGCAGTGCTTTCCTCCAGTCCGAGAAATTATGACGGCATGAAGGATGAGCTCGAAGTTCTCTTCGCAAAGAAACCGTCAGAGGTTGGTCCGAGAGAGCTGCGTCAGTACAACCAGATGCACAGATATGATACGGTTGACGAATTCCTGAACTCCATAACCAATACATGGCGCAAACTGGATGAAATGGTAGCGGCGAAGGCTGATCTGCCGAGATTCATGTTCGCAATCGGTACGGAAGACTTCGGCTATGAGAACATGCAGAAGTTCCGTAAGCATGCGGATGAAATCGGCTTCAAATTTGAGTATCATGAAGGACCGGGCCGTCATGAGTGGAGAGTCTGGGAAAGAGATATTCAGATTGCCTTCAGATTCTTCGGCTTCGGAGATGAAGAGCAGGGCAATATCTTCTGATTCAGTAAACTGCAGTCATTAATGAAAGTATCCTCTTAACGGGGATACTTTTTCTGTATAACGATATAATGAAGACAGTGTTAACAGCAGGGATGAATCCTGCAGGGAGAAAGCATGAAAATATATGTGAATGTCAATGCCGGCCGAAACGGAAACGGCACCCAGGCTATGCCTTACCGCACGATTGCCGAAGCCGCAATGCAGGCCTGTCCGGGAGATGAAGTGCTTGTTGCCCCGGGTATATACAGGGAATATGTAAATCCGTACAGAGGCGGTATCGAGGATGCCCGTATTACCTATGTCAGCACGGAGCCGCTCGGTGCCGTCATCACCGGTGCCGAAGAAGTCAGCGGCTGGCAGAAGTATCAGGGAACCGTATGGACGGTCAGAGTCAATAACAGGATCTTTGGAAAGTACAATCCGTTTACAACATATGTATACGGAGACTGGTATTTCGCAGGCAAGAAAAGACACACGGGATGCGTGTACCTGAATGACCGGATGATGTATGAAGCGGATGATCTCGAGGCATGTATTGCCGGGGAAATATACGAATGTTCCTGGGATCCGGAGAATTCAAAGTATAAGTGGTTTGCGGTGCAGGACGGCGAGGATACGGTCATCTATGCCAACTTCCGCAATCTGGATCCGAATAAGGAAAAGACCGAAATCAGTGTCAGAAGAGAGTGCTTCATGCCTTCCGAAACAGGCAGAGGATATATTACGGTCAGAGGCTTCAGAATTGAAAAGGCAGCGACAACCTGGGCTCCTCCGGCAGCTTTCCAGGACGGTATGATCGGTCCGCACTGGTCAAAGGGATGGATCATAGAAGACTGTGAGATTTCCAATTCCAAGTGTGCCGGTATTTCTCTGGGCAAATACCTGGATCCGGAGAATGACCACTACTTTACAACAAAGCATGTCAAGAGTCCTACCCAGATGGAAAGGGATGCTGTATGCAGAGGACAGTACCATGGCTGGCTGAAGGAGAAAGTAGGCAGTCATATTGTCAGACGCTGCAATATCCACCACTGCGAACAGGGCGGCATTATCGGCCGTATGGGCGGTGTCTTCAGCATCATCGAAGATAATCATATCCACCATATCAACAACATGATGGAACTGGGCGGTGCGGAAATTGCCGGCATCAAGATGCATGCCGCAATCGACGTCATTTTCAGACGCAATCACATTCATCACTGCACCATGGGCATCTGGTGTGACTGGGAAGCACAGGGAACCCGCATTACCCAGAATCTCTTCCACGATAACCAGAGACCTGCCTTTGCGAAGCAGCTACGCGGCGGCATGATGAGCCAGGATCTGTTTGTCGAAGTCGGTCACGGTCCTACCCTGATTGACAACAACATCATGCTCTCGGACGTATCGCTGAGGATTGCAACACAGGGAGTCGCTATGGTGCATAACCTGATCTGCGGTGCATTTACGGCGGTCGGTGCAGCTACGGACAATATCGTAGAAGGCGTCCTGCGGCAGAGATATACACCGTATCATATTCCCCACCGCACGGAAGTCATGGGCTTTATGACGATTCTGCACGGTGATGACAGATTCTACAACAATATCTTTGTGCAGAAGTGGCCGGTTGTTCCCTTTGAGGTTCTGCATGACACCGATGCCGGCAAGAGCACGGAAAACAGGGAAACAGGCACACATGTATTCGATGAATACCCTGAATACGCAGACTGGATCAGCCAGTTTGAAATGGACACGGATACACCGAATATGGGTAAGCTTGCCGGACCGCATTTCTCACATCTGCCGGTATGGACGGAAGGAAATGTATACTTCAACGGCGCCAAAGCACGCAGGGGTGAAAAGAATGCCTGTGTGGATACAGAGCATACGGTGCATGTTGACCTGATTGAGAAGGACGGCAGACCGGTGCTGGACACGGATCTGTATCAGTATCTGCAGGATTTCCGGGATACCATGATTGATTCCGATGTTCTGGGATATGCCTTTGAGCCGGAGGAACGGTTTGAAAATCCGGATGGAACAGATATTGTATTCAATCAGGACTACTTCGGTACACACCGCGGAACGGATATCCTGCCCGGACCTTTCGCAGATGCCGAAGATGCCGGAAAGCCTCTGTTCTAAAAACACCAAACATTGTTATAAAACATACATGATAAACCGGACCGTTCTATAGTAAACTGTTAATTAACAGAGTATCTTCAGGATACGGAAAGAGGTATATATGACTAATGCATATTCCCTGGACAGGGTTAAGGGTTTTCTTCATGCGGACGGCACGAAGATGGTCAACGGTGATGGTGAACAGGTCGTTCTGCGCGGCTGGGGTACCGGCAACTGGGTGAATCTTGAAGGATTTATGATCGGCGGAACTCCGGATTCCATCCGTTTCCGTGATGATCTCGATGCGCCGAGATGGTTTGACCGCGGCCGTACGGTTGATTCGGCTGTGCGTATTCTCTGCGGTGACGCATATGCCGAGGAATTCTGGAAGAAGTGGCATGCGAATCATCTGGCTGAGGGGGATATTAAATTAATGGCAGAACTCGGCTGCAACTCTGTGCGTCTGGTTCTGAATGCAGGCCAGCTGCTCAATGAAGATCCTTCCAAGCTTGAGTTCAGGGAAGAAGGCTTCCGGATGATCGATGAGGTTCTGGACTGGTGTGAGAAATACCATGTCTATGCAATCCTTGATATGCACGGTGCGCCGTACGGACATTCCTCTGTTGACATCGATGACGGTATTGATAATTATCCGCATCTGCTGATTGATGAGGAAGCATTCGACCGCGGTGTAGCACTGTGGGTTGAGATGGCAAAGAGATGGAAAGACAGATGGATCGTGGCAGGTTATGAACTGCTCAACGAACCGATCTTCCAGCCGAAGTGGACATGCCTGATGCCGCGTCTGAGAGAATTCTTTGACACCTGCATCGCTGAAATCAGAAAGTTTGATACAAAGCATATGTTCTTCCTCGAAGGACAGAACGGTGCGCATGATATCCAGCCGTTTGATCACTGCTATGACCCGGGATACAACAACTGGGCAATTACCATCCACTATTACGGATTCACCGGCAATCTGGCAGACCTGGCTCCGTTCCTGGCTATGTCCAGACATTACAATGTGCCGATCTGGATGGGTGAAGGCGGCGTCGCTCCCGAATATGCACCGCATGTCTATGAGATGGCACGCAGGTTTGACATCGGCTGGAACCAGTGGTGCTGGAAGACAGCTGCCAATCCCGAACGTGAAGGTGCAGGCTTCGGCAGAAGAGTTACAAGCTATGCACTGCCGGAAGGCTGGGCAGATCTGCAGAAGTTCTTCTTCGGCGGTCCGCGTCCGGGTTATGAAAAGTCAAAGAAGATCTTTGATGAAATGCTCGAGAACATGAAGATCGAGAACTGCATCATCCATAAGGAAGTCATGGATCCGCAGATGCGCAGACCTGACCTGGATCTCTACGGTCCTGCCTATGACTACAGTCCGTATCCGGGAGAGACATTCTCCGGAGGCTGGGACTTCGGCAATGCCCTGGCATACCGTGTGGAAGACCATACCAAGCTTGTGCTGCGTCCGGGTGCACCGATGCCGAATCTGATTCCGCCGGAAAGACTTGGTACATTCAGCCGAGAAGAACGCATGAATGTCACTAAGAACAACAACGCGATGAAGGCACTGATGCTGGAACTCGGTGAAAACGGCTTTGCGGTCTACACCGTCCGTGATGTGACAAAACCGTGCAGTCTGAAACTGGAGGTGTATGCACCGGAAGGCGGCGAAGTCTGCGTCAAGTGCGATGATGAGCTTCTCGCTGATCTGAAGGTGACCGGAAGCACCGGAATGCAGGAAGTACCTGCAGGAACCGTTCCTGCCGGTGAAGAGCACAAGATCTGCATTGCTGTAAAGAGCGGCACCGTGTGTGTAGGCACGCTGAAGTTCAGATACTGATACATATTACGAAAGAGAACCGTACTGATGAGGTACGGTTTTTTGCGTTTCATAGCAGATTGATATTAAAAATGATGTTTGAACTCCACGATAAATATATAATAGATACAGGATAAACAGATGTTTTATTCCCTTTATGGTGGAGTACTGATGAAAAAAAAGAAGAACATCGGAATTGGCAGAAATAATCTCAGAACAGTGCTGTCTGCTGCACTGGCTGTTTTAATGCTTACAGGACAGGCTGTCCCGTATTTGAATATCACCGCAGAAGAGGTTCAGACGGAAGAACCGGCGGAAGGATCCGGACAGAACGAAACAGTCACGGAGGAAATGACGGCTGCGGAGGAAGTGCCTCAGGAAGAGGAACAGCCGGCCGAGCAGGAAACTGTCACGGAAGAACCCGTGCAGATGGAGGAAGAAGCAGAAGGCACTGATGAAGAGCAGCCGGCGGTACCTGAAGAAACTGCCGGTGAAGAAGGGCAGCCGGAAGAGCCTGCCGTTCCGGCGGAAAGCGAAACACGCGCGGAGGAAACAGGTGAAGAAACCGTTCCTGCGGAGGAACCGGCTTCCGAAGAAATAATCGAAGTAACGCCTGCCGAAAACACAGAGGAGACACCTGCTGCGGAAGAACCTGAAGAAACACCGATAGAGGAAGTTCAGGAAGAAGAACCTGCAGATATACAGGAAGAGGAAGAGATTTCCGAGCTGGACGCAGAAGGTAATTACTGGTCGCTTGATATTACATATTTTGATTCCACTGTAGGCGGCGGACGGACACCGCTGAAATCCATTAACTGGAATGCCTCTGACGGCGGCCGTGATGAACAGGTCGGAAGAAACATCACCGTGCAGATCACATACCGCAATACAGCTGTAGATAAGGACTACGCACCCGGTGAGCTGACACTTACCATTCCGAATCTGATGGCGCGTACAGATCCTAAGGATATGCGGCTGAACTGGAACATGGTCATGTCGGCAAATGACGCAACACATACCGGTTATGACTGGACATTCCAGGGCGATGAAGACGATGAAACATATGTATTCACCAATGCCGCGGAATTCCACAAAGATGAGAACTTTGAAGGAACCCTGTCGATTACGTATACCATCCGGCCGCAGAGTGAATATACTAACCGCCCGGATACCAACTGGATCGATCATGATCCGTATCTGGATGAGTGCGTCCGTACACACACTGCCGATCTGCAGGCCGTACTGACGGACAGAATTGAAGAAGAGGATATTGAACTTACCCGCAGCAACCTTGCGCCGTTCCGTTACACAAGAACATATATTCACCCGTGGCAGCGGCAGCAGTTTACACTTGCCAAGGACGCAGAGAAGATTTCTTCCTATGAAGGTCTCGGCGAACATGCGGCGGACTATACCTGGGTGAAGTATACATTCGCTGCAGCTCCGTATGTCTCCACGGGAATGGATGCTTTTGACACGAGTGTGACACGGCTCGGTCAGTCAGGCATCCAGGCACCGCATCACAGTTATCCGTACATCTTTGCACACAGCGGTGTGGTTGTGGATACATTCCCGGACGACTGCGTGGTTCTGGACTACAGGCATCAGACACCGGCGCTGCATACTGAACAGACCGGGGAAGGCACAACCTACCGGATCAGACCTGCAGACATTGATAAGGGTGATTACTACGTTTATGTAGGTTATCCCAAGAGCATATACAACGAAGAAGCAGATAATATGCATATCACCAACCATGCCGATCTCTACGGTATTTACGGTGACAGAAGTGCTGAGGAAAAACTTGCGGAATCCGAAATCAGCATTGATCTGAGTGATTTTGCCTTTGTATATACCGGTGATCTGTACCGGGTGGACAAGTATAATGCCGAGCATAACTATTCCCATAATTATTACTGGCACTCGGATGATGTTTATCTCAGAACACAGGATATTCTGAATGACTATTCCGGCAATGAACATACCTGGCATGTACAGCCGTATGTCAATTATCCCGGGTATCCGTATGACATGGTAATCGGTGATGATCTCATGTATTCCACCGGACCGGACGGAACTGTAACCAGACTGGAAGATGATGATTACTACTTCTCAAAACTGGATTATTTTCCGGCATGGATCTACAACTCCTCCGGCACCAGGATTCCGACTAACAAATATGACTGTGAACTGTGGATACGCAGAGCAGGCAATACGGAATACGAACTGTACAAGTCCTTCCGGAACGGCGCCACGACAACAGGCAATTACTATGATCACTATTTCGCATTTACCAGAGAAGATGCAGTGGTCGGTTTTTACTTTGTCATCAAGGATCTGACAGAAGGCTTCAAGCCTAATTATCTGAGTGCACTGCGGGTGACAACGAAGTTTATCCGCGATGATATTCCGGCAAGGGGACGTCTGCACAACTTCTCCTATCTGGATATCTACCGGAAGGTCGGCGACCAGAGAATTCTGGACAATGAACCGGATCTCGATTCCTACGCAACGGAATTCACCAAGAAAGAGATTGCGGCATACGACATGGCCACAACCGGACATTATCATCAGAGAGGCACAGACTACATTGACTGGAAACCGTATGTCATTCCTTCCCTGCAGACCAGACTGAATGCCGGCAAAACACTGGTATCACCGGGACTGGTGCAGGAAGTCAACAACAAACGGTTTGCGGGAACATTCCGTATTGCGGCGGGTTATACAAACACCATTCCGTTTGAACCGGATTATATCGATGATTACAGAGCTCCCGAGCAGGAGAAGTATCTGGTCCACGGATATCAGTTCTATGATCTTCTGCCGGAAGGAATGCAGCTGCTGTCGAGTGAAGATGAAATCCTTGATAACGTATATCTGGCAGTGGCATATCACGGGGAAAATCCGTACGAAAGAAATGTCAATGTAAGCACTGCCGAGACATACATATATGACCGCAATATGAATCTGCTGGATTACCAGGATTTTGAGCGTATCTGCAAAGACCGCACAACCGTGAAAACCGTGAACAACTGGAACAATACCGGCAGGACATATATCTCAGTGGTCTGTGATCTGTCGGATTATCCGGTCTTCTTCAGCAATGATTTCAACGGTAAAACACATGAGGAATCACAGAGCATGTGGTACGGCTGGATGCTGGCAACGGAATACAAGTTTTCCATTCCGTATACGTCGGTGGAGGATTTCGGACCGAACTATCTCAACTATGTATATACGGAACCGTGTCCCGAAGACACCAGTGTGCTTCTGCAGAATCCGGTTGAAAAAGACGTTCTGGACCTGAATGAGAACGGATCAACGGATGATGATATGAAGCGTGCCCGCGCTGCTGTAAACACGGCCAGTGCGCCGGCTTCCCTGCAGGGTCTCACCAAGCTTGTGGAGACCAGATACAATTCGTTTACAACCGGTACTGCCTTTGCAGGACTTGACCAGGACTACCGCTACCGTCTGCGTGTTTCTTCGGGAAGCACCAAGGTGACGGATCTTGTCATTTACGATTCTGTGGAGGCATATGCATATACACCGGAAGGCGAGATGGCATGGGCTGCCGGAGACAATCCGTACTGGCAGGGAAATCTCATCGGTGTGGATACCTCTTTTGCGGAAAGCAAAGGCTATACGGTGAATGTATACTGGTCGGCAGAAGAACAGCCCGGCAGGCTCGGCGAGGATACGGGATGGACGCTGCTCAGTGAAGAGACTGATCTCAGTGCGGTGAAGTCATTGGCCTTTGAATATCTTGACAGGGACGGCAATCCGGTTGTTCTGCCTGAGAATACCAGCACGTATGTCGAAGTGCGCATGCATTCACCGGCATCGGAGGATGTAACGGCAAAGGCTTACAACGGTTCATGGGTCAACTGGACTGCTCTTGATGAATATGATCATCCGATTATGTTCATTGAAGGTATTGCGTCCAATATCGTCTCCGTCAGTCTGAATGAAAAGATTGAACTGCCGGTGCGCAAAACATGGGAAAATGACCGTGCTGCGACTAGACCGGAATCTGCGGAAATTGCACTGCTGGCGGATGGTGAACAGATTGACAGTGTTGTTCTTTCGGAAGCCAACGGATGGCATTCTGTCTTCACGGATCTCTGGAAATACAACGAGGACGGAAGCCGGATCGAATACAGCTTCGAAGAACTGAATGTTCCCGAGAACTATTCGGTATCCTATACGGATGATGAACATTACACACATATCTCCGAAGAACCGAAACCGGGTTATTTCCACGTCATTAACACATCGCATATGACGGAAATAAACGGACAGAAGATCTGGGAGAATGATAAGGAATACTACCGTCCGGAAAAGATCACCGTGCATCTGCTGCGCAATGGAACGGAGATTGCCTCTGCGGAAACCGATGCGGAACATGACTGGAAGTATGCATTTGACGATCAGCCGGTGTATGACAGCGAAGGCAACAAGTATACATATACGGTTACCGAAGATGTGCCGGAAGGATATGAAGCAGACTATACATATGCGTTCAATCCCTACGGACCGTGCACGGTCAGCTTTGATGAGTCAAAGTTCAGTACATCCTCATTCGGATATCTGGCGGTCTATTACCGTCTGAACGGACAGCTGTACAGAGCGGGATACTATTCGGGAAGAACATTTAAGAAGGAAATCCATCTGCCTTCATCAGATCTGTATTTCTACTGGTACAGCACCAATTCAACGTACAGCGGCTATGGTTACGCAGTCACGGCAATTACACCGTATGAAGGCACTGCCTTCGAAACCGGCAGACCGGCAGCTCAGCTGCCCGGTGAAGTAACAGTAACCGAAGAACTGCCGCATACACCGGAAAGAATGGCTGCGGATTACCAGCATCTCCTGCAGTACAACCCTGCAGAAACAACCATTACCAACCGGTATGTATACAAAGAACTCACGGTACAGAAGCAGTGGAAGAATGACGACAATATTACACGGCCTGCGTCCATTACGGCTGTGCTGATGCGGAACGGTGAGGATTATGCCGAGCAGGAGCTGAATGAGGCGAACAACTGGACGTATACGTTCGGGATGCTGAAGGATAAGGATGAAAACGGGGAACCGTATGTCTATACCGTGCGGGAAAAGGAAGTGCCGGAACATTATCTGGTATCCTACTCTGACGGTAAGGAAACAGTCACGGAGCCGGCGGAAGGCTACAACACGATTATTAATACAGGTATGCTTATAGAACTGACCGGCAAGAAGACCTGGCGCAATGATACCCCTGAAGACCGTCCGGAAACACTGACGATCCATCTGCTGCGCAACGGTGAGCGCTATGCGGAGACAACTACGGATGCAGCTCATGACTGGAAGTTCTCCTTCGAAGCGGATAAGTATGCGCCGGACGGCAGCGAGTATGCATATACGATTGAAGAGGATGTTCCGTTTGGTTATGTCCCTGAATACGACAATACCAATGCCGGCAAGAAACTCGACGGACCGTGCAGAGTTACCTTCGACAGACAGAGCAGCTCGGAAGCCTACGGAACGAATTACAGAGACTATCTGTATATCTACTATTACGACAGCCAGAACAGACTGCGCAGATGCGGTCCGTACGGCGGAAGCAACTGGCCGACGCTGACCTTCCCGACCATGGACCTGTACTTCTACTGGTATTCGGACAGCCGGAACAATAATTACTACGGATTCAAGGTGGATTCGATTGAACCGTACAGCGGAACCGTATCCGCCTGGGGAAGCACCGGATATTCACTGCCGGGTTACATGGTTAAGGAAACCGACCAGCTGCCGGAGACCAGACACAATCCGTATACCAACTACGGACACGATGTCTGGCATTACACGGCAACCAATTTCACGGTGAACAATGACTACGTGCTGACGCAGTTGTCCGGACACAAGACATGGAAGAACGATCTGCCGGAAGACAGACCGGAAAGCATCACGGTTGTTCTGCAGCAGAACGGCGCAGACTACAGAACCATGGAAGTCACGGCAGAAGACAACTGGGAGTATACCTTCCGCAAACTGCCAATCAATGATGAAAACGGCAATGCATACCAGTACGCCGTACGGGAAGAACCCGTGGATCACTATACGGTGCAGTACACCGACCAGCGCGGAGAATTCTACGCATCCGATACACCGAAAGCCGGCTATTACAACATTGCGAATACGTCCGACAGACTGTTGATGCATGGTGTAAAGGAATGGGAGGATAACGGACCGTCCGGAAGACCGGAAAGCATCACCGTAAACCTGCTGCGCAACGGAGAAGTGTACAAGACCGTGGAAACGGATGAAGCGCATAACTGGTCCTATGTATTCTCGGGAGACCGCTATGACGAAAACGGCGCCGAGTATGTATACGAAGTGCAGGAAAATGTACCGGAGGGATATACAGCCAGGTACAGCCATGTCGGTCCGGTAACGGTGCGCTTCAATCCGTCCTGTTATTCGGAAGAGGATTATGACGGTCCGTATGATTATCTGGTCATCTATTACAGACTCGGTGATCAGTGGTACAGAACCTACAAGTTCTCCGGACAGTACTACGGTACAGTGAACCTGCCGACTTCGGATCTGTATTTCTACTGGTATACGGGACGCGACAACAATAACTTCTACGGTTATAAAGTTGATGCCATCACGCCGTATGACGGTACGTCATTTGCACCGGTGGAGACAACGTACGGACTGCCGGGCGGACAGTTCATCGAAGCAGATGATCTGCCGGAATCCGCACATTATCCGTATGAAAGCAATAACCGGAGCGTAACCCATTACAGACAGGAAACGGAGAAGGGTGATTTTGTCATTACTAATATGTCTCTGACAACTTCCGTATACGGAATGAAGTACTGGCGCGGTGATACGGAGGAAGACCGTCCGGAATCCATCGAAGTGGAACTTCTGCAGAACGGTACGCCCATTGATACGGCAACGGTCAGTGAAGATACACGGTGGATGTATGAATTCATCAATCTGCCGCGGGTAGATGAAAACAACGAACGGTATACGTATGCAGTACGGGAAAAGAACGCTCCGGAAAACTATACGGTTATGTACGGTGGACCCGGTGCTGAAACCGGTCCCGAACCCGGAGAGCACAAACCGTTCATCCTCAATATCTGGAACCGCAGGACAATCGAAGGAACCAAGAGCTGGGAAGGCGATGCGGAAAAAGACCGTCCGGAATCCATCACCGTGCATCTGCTGAAGAACGGTGCAGAGTATATGACGGCTGTAACCGATGCGGCGCATGACTGGAAGTATGCATTTACTGTGCCGATCCGTGATGCCAACGGTGCAGACTATGAATATACCGTCAGGGAGGATGTCCCGAAAGGATACAAAGCGGTATATGCATACCATGGTCCTGTCACCGTGAAGTTCAATGCACAGTGTGAAGCAGAGCGGGGCTATGATTACCTGATTGTGTTATATGCACTGAACGGGAAGCTCTACCAGGCCGGCAATTATACCGGAAAGAATTTCCCTTCAGAGATCAATCTGCCTTCCGAGGATATCTATTTCTACTGGCATACGGACGGCAGCGACAATGAATACTACGGTTACAAGGTTGATGCGGTCGAGAAGTATGAAGGCAGTGACTTTGTGCAGGCACTGGAGGTTTCGTATCTGCCGGCCGCAAACATTACAGAAACTACTGAACTGCCCGAATCACCGCATGATCCGTACCTGAACAGTACCGATGAACTGCTGCATTACGCCAATGGCGGACCGATTGATATCCTGAATGTCAAATCGGATGAACCGGAATATGTAATGCCGAGAACAGGCGGCATCGGCACCCTTCCGCTGTATGTTTCGGGAACAGGCATGATCATTGCGGCAATGTGGCTGCACCATCTGAAAAAGAAACAGCACTGATAAATAACAGAGACCGTACTGTGCATATGCATGGTGCGGTTTTCTTGTGGTGTGCGGATACTGCATAATTGACAAACTATAGCGGAAAAGGATACAGAATGATTCCTTGTTGGGAATATATTCTGCCGTATAATAGTTATGTATCTTAGGTTAAAAACCGGTATATACCGGTCAGTACAATTGATGCACGGAATGACTGCGGTCATTTTCTGTGTGCATTTACAACATCATAGGAGGATATTTTATGGCTAAATTCCAGTGCAACGTAATCAGTTACACGCTGAAGAGGACCGTGGATATTACCGTGGTCGTACCGACCCCGACAATTCCCCAGTCCATGGGTATGGGCATGAAGGAAGGCGAAACACCGAAGCATACACCGAAAGCAAAGTATCCGGTGATTTATCTGCTGCACGGCGGCGGCAACAACCATGCGACATGGGCGGGATACACCAAGGTGGAGATGTATGCCGAGGAGCATCAGATTGCCTTTGTATGCATGTCCGGAGAGAACAAGAGCTACATTACCAGGGACGGCAGTGATGACTACTACAGATTTGTGAATGAAGAACTGCATGACTTCGTCACCGGTCTGTTCCCGGTCAGTGCGGATCCGAAGGACAGCTATATTGCCGGTCTTTCCATGGGCGGTTACGGAACCCTGGTTCACGGTCTGAACAATCCGGAGAAATACGCAGCCATGGGTGCACTTTCGGCAGGCATCACCCTGCGGAACTGGACCAATGCGGAAGATGAAGCAAAGTACAGTCCGGTGAAGCTGGCTGAGAAGCTTGCGGCAGAAGGAAAGAAGTTCCCGAAGATCTACATGGCAACCGGTGAAGATGACTTCCTGTACAAGGATAATGTGGAATTCAGGGATAAACTCATCAGCCTCGGTGCCGATGTGACCTGGGAAAGCATGCCCGGATATGGCCATGAGTGGCGCTGGTGGGACATGCAGATTGAGAAGTTCATTAAGTGGCTGCCCCGTACGGATGTATACGCGGAAGCTGGAAAACGTCAGATTTAAGGAGGAAATACATTATGACGAAAGGATTTGTCTGCACATCAACGGAACCCATCATTGAAACAAAAGCGGGAAAGCTGAGAGGCTTCCGTCTGAACGATATCTATCATTTCTTCGGCGTGGATTACGGCAAAGCGAAACGCTTTGAACAGCCGGAACCGGTTGATGCCTGGGAAGGTGTAAAGGATGCGCTTGCCTACGGGTATATCAGCTATCCGTATCATCCGGATTCCCCCAACGGTGACCTGATGGTTCCGCACCGTTTCTGGCCGAAGAGCGAAGACTGTCTGAACCTGAATATCTGGACACCGTCTCTTGATAAGAACGCAAAGAAAGCAGTCATGGTATGGCTGCACGGCGGCGGTATGGCGGACGGTTCGGCAGTGGAGATGCTGGCATATGACGGATACAACATCAGTGAGTATGGAGATGTTGTCTTTGTGAGTGTCAACCATCGTCTGAATGTCTTCGGTTTCCTGAATGTAGCAAAGTACGGTGAAAAGTATAAGAACTCACAGAACTGCGGTGCTGCGGATATGGCGCTGGCTCTGCAGTGGGTGCATGACAATATTGCAAACTTCGGCGGTGATCCCGACTGTGTGACGGTGATCGGACAGTCCGGCGGCGGCAAGAAGGTCGGGGCGATGATGCAGGTACCGGCAGCCCATGGTCTGGTGCACAGAGCCATTATCATGTCCGGCACAAGCGGCACGCCGACCGGTGACTTCTCATACCCGGATTCCACGGATATCGCAGACCAGATGGTTGCGAAAGCAGGCGGCTTTGAAAAGCTGCTCGAACTGGAACCGCTCGCCCTGCAGGATCTGGCCAGACAAGTAACCGGCAACGGCAGAGTCAGCTGGGGACCGGTTGAGAATGAATGGTTCGGCAAGACCATCCGCAACGGTGCTACCGAGAACTCCAAGAAGATTCCGCTCATGGTCGGTACATGTGTAGCCGAGATGAGCAGTTTCCGCTTCAGTGTGCCGGGCAGACAGGAAATGAGCGAGGCTGACAAGGAAGCGCTCGTATACAAACAGTTCGGTGAGGAAAACGGAAAGAAGCTGCTGGAAATGTTCCGGAAAGCATACCCGGATCATGATGCGGTTGATGCGATCGTACTGGATGACAACATGCGTACAACCACGCTTGCATTGCTGGATCAGAGAGCAGCAGACGGCAGTGCACCAAGCTATTCCTACATGTTCGCATATGACTTCCCGGTGGATGACGGCAAAGCCGCATGGCACTGCAGTGATATCCCGTTCGTATTCCGCAACATCGACAGAGTAGCGGTATGCAATGAAGCGGAAGTCGGTGAAAGACTGCAGAAGCAGATGAGCGAGGCATGGATCAGCTTCGCCAAGACAGGCAAGCCTTCCAGTGAAGATCTGCCGGAATGGCAGCCGTATACAAAGGGCAATGAAGTCACCATGATCTTTGACCGCACCTGCAGAACCGCAGTGAATTACGACAGAGATCTCGTGGCATATCATAAGGAACTCGAATTCGTGGCAGAAAACCCGAATATGCTGATGTAAGAGCGTCATACTGCAGAAAGGAGACCGATATGACATTTATCTGTACATCCACTGAACCTGTCGTTGAAACAAAAGCAGGCAAAATCAGAGGCTTTAAATTCGACAGTACATATCACTTCTACGGTATTGATTACGGTAAAGCAAAGCGCTTTGAACAGCCCGAACCGGTGGAACCGTGGGAAGGTGTAAAGGACGCTCTGTCCTACGGATATATTACATATCCCTTCCAGCCGGATTCCCCCAACGGCGACCTGATGGTTCCGCACCGTTTCTGGCCGAAGAGCGAAGACTGTCTGAACCTGAATATCTGGACACCTTCCATTGATAAGAATGCAAAGAAAGCAGTCATGGTCTGGCTGCACGGCGGCGGATTTGCGGCCGGTTCTGCAATTGAAATGGTTGCGTATGACGGCAAGAATCTGTCCGAATACGGAGATGTCGTAGTCGTATCCGTCAACCATCGTCTGAATGTCTTCGGTTTCCTGGATGTTTCCGAGTTCGGCGAAAAGTATGCGAATTCCCAGAATGCCGGTATTGCCGATCTTGTCCTGGCCATGCACTGGATTCATGACAATATTGCAAACTTCGGCGGTGATCCGGAGAATGTAACGATTCACGGACAGTCCGGCGGCGGCTCCAAGGTTATGACGCTGATGCAGGTGGCGGAAGCTGACGGCACCTTCCAGCGTGCAATCATCCAGTCCGGTTCATCACCGAGTCTGGATCTGATTTCCTGGAAGAGCACCAAGCGTTTTGCGGACAGAATGTTTGCGAAGCTCGGTGTAGAGCCGAACATTGAGACACTGCTGGAAATGCCGGCAGAGGATCTGCTGAAGCTTGCACAGGAAGCCAATCCGAAAGAATTCATCCAGTGGGGACCGATTGAGAACGGATACTTTGACAGACCGCTGATATCCGGTGCTACGGAACATGCCAAGACGATCTCCCTGATGGTCGGCACATGCTTCGGTGAGTTCTCAACATTCGGCCTGAATGTTCCGAACAGAGCGAACATGACCAAGGAAGAAAAAGAAGCGGTTGTCTTTGAAAAGTTCGGTGAAGAGAAGGGCAGAAAACTTCTGGATCTCTTCTACAAGGCATATCCCGGACATGATGCCCTGGATGCCATCGTTCTCGATGACAACATCCGTACATCAAGCCGCATGATCCTGGATCAGCGTGCAAATGACGGTCTGAAGGAAACATACAGTTACATGCTGGGCTACACATTCCCGTTTGACGGCGGCAAGGCGGCCTGGCACTGTGCAGAGATTCCATTTGTCTTCCACAACATCGACAAGGTTCCTATCTGCAACGAAGCAGGCATCGGCGAAAAGCTGCAGAATGAGATCTGCACGGCATGGGTGAACTTTGCCAAGACAGGCAACCCGAACAATGAATATCTGCCGAAGTGGGAACCGTATGAAAAAGGCCACGAGGTCACAATGGTATTTGACCGTGAAAGTGAACCGAGAGTGGACTATGACCGTGAACTCGTAGAGTATCACAAGGAACTGAAGTATGCATACGAGCATCCGGATATGCTGATGTAATCAAGAGGAGAATAAAATGGCAAAGATTCAGTGCAATGTAATTTCATATGTATTGAGAAGAACGGTTGATCTGACCGTAGTGGTACCGACACCGACAATTCCGCAGTCCATGGGTATGGGCATGAAGGAAGGCGAAACCCCGAAGCATACTCCGAAGGCTCCGTATCCTGTGCTGTATCTGCTGCACGGTGTCGGCAACAACCATGCGCAGTGGACAGGCTATACAAACGTAGAAATGTATGCCGAAGAACACCAGATCGTGGTCGTGAATATGTCTGCTGAGAACAAGGGTTACATCACGGCTCCGGGCGGAGATGATTACTTCCGCTTCATCAGTGAAGAACTGCCTGACTTTATTACAGGCATGTTCCCGGTATCGAAGAGACCGGAAGACACCTATATTGCAGGTCTTTCCATGGGCGGTGCAGGAACGATTATCCATGCCCTGAACTTCCCGGAAAGATTCCGTGCCTTCGGTGCTTTCTCAGCTGCTGTCGGCAATCTGCAGAGACGCTCCGGACCGGCAATTGAGAGGGAAGACCGTTTCGTTCCGGAGAAACTCGTTGAGAAGATCAAGGCAGAGGGCGGTACATTCCCGAAAGCATACATGGCCTGCGGTACAGCAGATTTCCTGTATGAGAACGATAAGGAATTCTGTAAGAAACTCGTTGAAGCAGGTGCGGATGTCACCTGGGATGAGATCGAAGGCTATGGTCATGAGTGGAGATTCTGGGATATCCAGATTGAGAAGTTCCTGAAGTGGATCCCGCGCACCGATGCATATGCGGATGAAGGACCGCGTAAGATCTGATGGCAAAATTTGTCTGCAATTTCATTTCATATACACTCGGAAGAACCGTGGATATCACCGTTGTCATCCCGACCCCGACCATACCGGAAGCAGGACGCTGGGCGCGCGGTGAAACGGAACTTTCGCATATACCGGAAGAAAAGTATCCGGTGCTGTATCTGCTGCACGGAACCGGCAACAACCATGCGACATGGACCGGCTACACCAAGGCGGAACTGTATGCGGAAGAGCACCGGATTGCCCTGGTATGCATGTCTGCGGAAAACCAGGACTATGTGGACAACGGCGACGGTGACTTCATGACCTTCCTGGAAGAAGAACTTCCTGACTTTGTGACGGGAATCTTCCCGGTTTCAAAGAGACCGGAGGATACCTATATTGCAGGGCTTTCCATGGGCGGCTTCGGCACCCTGGTCCATGCCCTGAACTATCCTGAGAAGTATCATGCCATGGGTGTGATATCCGCAGGCATCAGCGCCTCCAATATGCCGCGCAGTCTCGACAACTATGATCCTTCCAAGTACCGCTCCACACGCCGTTTCCCGAGAGGATACCGTCCGGATATCAACTGCTGGATGCTGGCAGACAAGATCCATGAAGAGGGCGGAACCTTTCCGAAAGCATATGTGTGCTGCGGAAAGAAGGACGGACATTACCGGGCCAACAAGGAGTTTGCAGAACTGCTGAAACAATACGGAGCCGATGTGACATGGCACGAGATGGAACAGTACGGTCATGAATGGAGATTCTGGGACTGCGAACTGGAGAATATTCTGAACTGGCTGCCCCGTACGGATGTCTATGCGGCAAAAGGAAAGCGGAAAGTATAGACAATGGCAAAATTTCAGTGCAACGTAATCAGCTACACATTAAAGCGGACGGTTGATATTACGGTGGTTGTGCCGACGCCGACAATTCCGGAATCCATGGGTATGGGCCTTGCGGAAGGTGAAAAGCCGTCCCATCAGCCGAAAGCCAAATATCCGGTGCTGTATCTGCTGCACGGGGTAGGCAACGGTCATATGCAGTGGACGGGATACACCAAGGCTGAGCTGTATGCGGAAGAGCATCAGATCATCCTTGTATGCATCTCGGGTGAAAACAAGTTCTATGTTGATATGAAGGGTGATGACTTCTTCACGTTTGTAAGTGAAGAGCTTCCCGATTTTGTGACAGGACTCTTCCCGGCCAGCACGAAACCGGAAGACACATATATCGCAGGTCTGTCCATGGGCGGCTACGGTACGTTTGTACACGCGCTGAACCATCCGGAACGCTATCATGCATGCGGCGGTTTCTCGGCTGCCGTGGATGATTTTGCGGGTGTTACGGGTGAAACCAGAACGCCCCGCGGTGTGAAGTATGAACCGTTCCTGCTGGTGGACAAGATCCGCCAAGAGGGAGGAAACTTCCCGAAGATCTATCTTGCCTGCGGTAAGAAGGATCACTGGTTCCCGAAAGATGAGAAGTTCCGTGATGCTCTGTGTGAGGCAGGAGCCGATGTCACCTGGGATGAACTCGATGACTACGGTCATGAGTGGAGATTCTGGGACATTGAAATTGAAAAATTCCTGAAGTGGCTGCCGCGTACGGATGTGTATGCCGGCGTAACCCGTAAGGTATAAAAACAGAAAGAGAGCAAACAGAGTATGGCAAAGATTCAGTGCAACGTAATTTCCTACGTGCTGAGAAGAACGATCGATCTGACGGTAGTCGTTCCGACCCCGGTCTTCTCCGACAGCATCAACCGCAATGAGAATTCCGCCAAGCATACACCGAAGGCACCCTACCCGGTGCTGTATCTGCTGCACGGCTACGGCAACAATGACAAGCAGTGGACCGGTTACACCAATGTTGAGATGTATGCGGAAGAACACCAGATTGTTGTCGTGAACATGGCAGCCGAGAACAAGAGCTACATAGCCCAGGAGAACGGTGATGACTTCTTTAAGTTCATGAGTGAAGAACTTCCCGAATTCATCCAGGGTATGTTCCCGGTATCCAGGAGACCGGAAGACACCTATATCGCAGGTCTGTCTATGGGCGGCTACGGCACGCTTCTGCATGCCCTGAGTGCACCGGATAAATTCTGTGCGTTCGGAGCCCTCTCCGCAGCGACGGAACCGGTTGCGATGGGTGAGAACAAGACATATCCGGATGAGCTGTATCCGGCCAAACTGGCGGCGAAGATTGCGGCTGAAGGCGGTAAGTTCCCGAAGGTATACATGGCTACCGGCACCAAGGATTTCCTGTTTGACAAGGACAAGGAAATGGCTGCGTATCTCAAGAGTCTCGGTGCGGATGTCACCTGGGATGAGATTGAAGGATACGGCCATGAGTGGAGATTCTGGGACATTGAGATTGAGAAGTTCCTGAAGTGGATTCCGCGCACCGATGCATATGCGGCTGCGGGTCCCAGAAAGATCTGACCCATGGCAAAGTTCCAGTGCAACGTTATCAGCTATACGCTGAAGAGAACCGTTGATCTTGTTGTGGTCGTACCGACAACAACCATTCCGGAATCACTGGGCATGGGCCTTGCGGAAGGTGAAAAGCCTACCCACCAGCCCAAAGCCAAGTATCCGGTGCTGTATCTGCTGCACGGCGGCGGCAACAACCAGGCGCAGTGGACGGGATACACCAAAGCGGAACTGTTTGCGGAAGAACACCAGATCATCGTCGTGAATATCGCCGGTGAGAACAAGTTCTTCGACAATGTCCGCGGAGATGATTTCTATACATTTATCCAGAAAGAACTGCCTGACTTTGTGACAGGACTCTTCCCGGCCAGTGACAGACCTGAGGATACCTATATTGCAGGTTTGTCCATGGGCGGCTACGGCACCATGATCCATGCGCTGACAACACCGGAGCGCTTTGCGGCAATGGGTATTTTCTCCTGCGGCGGTGCTGCGCTGAAGCCGAACGGTTCGCTTGATCTGCCGGCAGCGCCTGCCGAGCACGTTCCCAATGACAGGCTGGATGCCATGGTCGGTAAAAACGTAAAGCTTCCGAAGGTGTACTATGCCTGCGGTAAGAACGACTTCGGTTATCAGGGATGCCTGACCACCCGTGATAAGTTCCTGGCGGCCGGTGCGGATGTCACCTGGGATGAGCTGGAAGGCTATGGTCATGAGTGGAGATTCTGGGATATTGAGCTTGAGAAATTCCTGAAGTGGCTGCCGCGCACGGATGCATATGCGGGCAGTAAGCGTCAGGTCTAGTAAAGGAGAATAGAATGGCAAAGATTCAGTGCAATGTAATCTCATATGTATTGAGAAGAACGGTTGATCTGACCGTTGTGATCCCGACCCCGACGATTCCGCAGTCCATGGGACTCGGCATGAAGGAAGGCGAAACCCCGAAGCATACCCCGAAAGCACCGTATCCGGTTCTGTATCTGCTGCACGGCATGGGCAACAACCATGCGCAGTGGACAGGCTATACGAATGTTGAAATGTATGCTGAAGAACACCAGATCGTGGTTGTGAACATGTCCGGTGAAAACAAGGGATACCGCACCGAAGAAGGCGGCGATGACTTCTTCCGCTTCATCAGTGAAGAACTGCCTGACTTCATTACAGGCATGTTCCCGGTTTCCAGGAGACCGGAAGATACTTATATCGCAGGTCTGTCCATGGGCGGTGCCGGAACACTGCTGCACGGACTTTCCTTCCCGGAACGCTTTGCGGCCATGGGTGTGCTTTCCGCAGGCGGTGCGCTGACCATGCGGGCACTGCCGGGCATGAAGAGAAGAGAGACACCGGACAAATATGTACCGGAATATCTCGCTGACAAGATCAAGGCAGAAGGCAGAAAGTTCCCGAAGATCTACTATGCATGCGGTACGGAAGACGGCGGTTTTGAAAACTGCAAGATCATGAGAGACCGTCTGATTTCGGACGGTGCCGATGTGACCTGGGATGAGATTGAAGGCTACGGTCACGAGTGGCGGTTCTGGGACATCGAAATTGAGAAGTTCCTGAAGTGGATCCCGCGCACCGATGCATATGCGGCTGAAGGACCGAGACAGATCTAGGAGGAGAATATGGCAAAGTTTGTCTGTAATGTAATTTCATATACACTGCGCAGAACCGTGGATATTACGGTCATTGTTCCGACACCCACGATTCCCGAATCCATGGGTATGGGTCTTGCGGAAGGTGAGAAGCCTTCCCATACACCGAAGGCACCGTATCCTGTACTGTATCTGCTGCACGGCACCGGCAATAACCATGCGACATGGAGCGGATATACAAAGATTGAGCTGTACGCTGAGGAACACCAGATTGCGGTCGTGAATATGTCTGCTGAGAACCTGGACTATGTCACATATGAAGGCCGTGATGACTTCTTCCGCTTCATGAGCGAAGAACTGCCTGATTTCGTTACCGGTATCTTCCCGATTTCAAAGAAACCGGAAGACACTTATATTGCGGGTCTCTCCATGGGCGGTTACGGCACGCTTGTGCATGCGCTGAACTTCCCGGAAAGATTCTGTGCATTCGGCGCACTGTCGGCAGGTATCGGTCTTTGCCCGAAGGATCTCGAGCACTTTGATCCGAAGGATGAACCGGCACCGATGGGCGGTCTTACAAGACCTGCACGCGGCAGAAAGCCCGAGACAAATCCGTACTCCCTGGCCAGAAAGCTGGCAGCGGAAGGCACAAAGTTCCCGAAGGGATACATCTGCTGCGGCACCAAGGACGGCGGCTATGAAACCAACAAGGAATACTGCGGTATGCTGAAGGAACTGGGTGCGGATGTCACCTGGGATGAAATCGAAGGCATGGCGCATGAGTGGAGATTCTGGGACATCGAAATCGAGAGATTCCTGAACTGGATCCCGCGCACCGACATCTACGCTCAGAAGGGCAAGAGAAAAGTATAAGGGTTCTGAAAAGGCCGTCTGTCATAAAGGACGGCTTTTTTGGTATGCTGCAGTCTCCTTTCATTCTGTACATTCCTGTGAAAGATAAAGAATGGTAGAATAGCACTATTGAAGAAGTGAAAAGGAAGTCCGAAATATGTTCAAGAGAAAGTCACTGACCGAACGGTGGGATGATAATTACGCAGGCATTCCGGTTCCTGCCAATAACCGCAGAGGTTTCAAGATCAAATATGTGTACTATGCGCCGTGGTATATCTGGAATCTGCCGGAGGAAGAGCTGAAAAAGAAAAAGCAGACAATTCTCCTGGCATCCGTCTGCGGCTTTGTGCTGTATCTTGCTTTTGCATTCCTGCATACACCGCTGAATTCCAAGCTGTTTGTGGTGGTGCCGGGCATCGTTGCTCTGTGTCTGCACATTCTGGAACTGGTCGGGGAAATCCGCTTCTTTACCGCAGGCTACCGGACCACGCGCATGAACTATGAGGATGTGGAAAATGCGATGCGTCTGTGGCCGCGTCTGCGCTGCTATCTGCTGGCTTTTGCATCAGCGGCGGGCGTGATTTATCTGCCGTTCAAATGCTTCTCACTGCTTTCCCTGCTCGTGATTGCGGGAAATGCCGGCTGTGCAGCACTGGCATGGTTTGTGCACAAAACATTTGCACCGCTGACAACCATCACCGAAAAGAATACAACGCTCGATACCATGGAGCGTCTGGATACATTTGAATTCAACTTCCCGGGTCTGGACAAGAACCGGAAGAAGGATGAAGAAGAATAAACTGCAGAACTGCCGAAAGGGAGGATACCGTATGTCTGAGAACAATAAAAACAAGATGGTAAAGACTTACCTGGATGACGCTCCCTGGGGAAGTGAAGAATTCCTTGAAGAGGAACGTAAGAAGTCCAGACGGGAACGCAGAAAACTGCCGGAAGGCTGTGACAGCCGGGTTCTTTACCGGGATATATTTGCGATTGCCTGGCCGTCGCTGCTTGAGCTGACCCTTGCCTCACTGGTCAGTATGGCCGATATGGTCATGGTCGGTTCCATGGCAAACGGAGACAATGCGATTTCCGCTGTCAGTCTGGCGGCAAACCCGAAGTTTATTTTTATCTCGCTGCTGCAGGCACTGAATATCGGTGTTACGGCAGCAGTTGCCCGTGACAGAGGCGCGCAGCTGCACGAGAAAGCAAACGATTCCCTGCGGCAGGGTCTCTTCCTGTCCTTCATGATCAGTATCTTTGCCACAGTGGTGGGCTTCATCTTCTCCAAACCGCTGGTGCGCTTCATGGCAACTTCGGCACTGGATGAAGAGATCATCGAAATGAGCACGCAGTATCTGCAGATTCAGTTCCTCGGCTTCATTACGATGGGTGTCACGGCAACCTTTACGGCTGCCTTCCGCGGCACCGGCAACTCAAAGCTGCCGATGGTCTACGGTGTAACATCCAACCTGGTGAACATTGTCCTGAACTATCTGCTCATCAACGGTCACTTCGGTTTCCCGGCACTGGGTGTAGTCGGTGCATCACTGGCAACCGTCATCGGTCAGGGTGTGGCACTGATTATAGCTATCCGTGCAACCGGCAGCGGCAAGTACTACTACACAGTGCACCTGAAAGACTTCCTGCACTTCAAGCCGGATCTTGAAGCCATCGGCCGTATCGTCAAAGTCGGTCTGCCTTCACTCGGTGAGCAGGCAATTATCCGTACCGGTATTATCCTGTTCGCAAGACAGGTAGCTGCTCTCGGTCAGCCTTCCTTCACAACCCACAATGTCTGTATGAACGTGCAGTCTCTGTCCTTCATGCTGGGTATGGGTTTTGCGGTCAGTTCCACAACCATGGTCGGACAGAGTCTCGGCAAACTGAGACCGGACCTGGCCGAACACTACTCCAGACGGTCCATGCGGCTGTCGCTGGCACTGTCCTGTGTGCTGGGTCTGTTCTTTGCCTTCTTCGGCAAGTATGTAGTCATGCTGTACAGCGATACACCGGAAGTCATTGCGCAGTCGGTGCCGGTTATGATCATCGTCGGTATTCTGCAGCCGATCCAGACACCGGGCTTTGTCCTGAGCGGATCCCTGCGCGGTGCCGGCGCCACCAAGATGACAGCGTTCATTACCCTGGTCGGAACCCTGGTTCTGCGTCCGGTGGTAGGCTGGCTGTGCATTCAGAAACTCGGCTGGGGACTGCTGGGTGCCTGGGCTGCCATTTCAGCGGATCAGATCGTACGTACGGTGCTGATCATGGCATTCTATGCCGAGGGTAAGTGGAAGACAATCAAGGTATAAAAAAACAGGTGAACCTTTACAGGTTCATCTGTTTTCTTCCCGGATCATGCGGATATATGCATTCGGCGTCATGCCTGTTTCTTCCCGGAATACTTTGGTGAAGTAGCTCTGGGAACAGAAGGCTAAGTTGTGGGCGATTTCCGCCAGTGTGGTATCGGGATTGCTTAACATCAGCTTGGCAACATTGATCTTCTGACTGCGCACAAACTGTGAGAATGTTACACCGACTTCCGAGCGGAACTTATGCGACAGGTAGTCCGGGGTGATATACAGCACCTCGGCAACTTCCTTCAGTGTCAGCGGTGTATGCAGGTTCTTGTGAACATAGTTGATTGTTTCACTGACCAGACGGGAAATGCGTTCCGGCTGTGCTGACAGACTTGTACTGTTGTCTTCGGAGAGTTTTGGCAGCAGTGACAGGAATGTACTGACCATCTCATAATGCCATTTGGTGATGTCTTCGGCTGTCATGCCGCTGACCAGCTGCTGCAGGAACAGATCGGATACACCGTATGCAATCTCTTCCGACATGCCGGCCTCCACCATGTGGCGGGTAATTAAAGTAATACTGGCAACAGCACCGAAATACATCTGAATACGGTTGTTCAGATTCATAACGCCCATTGATTCAAAATCGAAAATCTGAGCAGAATATTCCAGCGTACGGGGATCCCGGGTCAGTATATAGTGCCTGAGTTTCTGTTCATCCGCATAAGTGACTTTGCGGTGTGTGCCATTTTGGCTTTGAAGATATTCGTATATCTGCAGATAGTTCAGAGCCATAGGGTCCTCCTGATTTGTGATAACGGATATGTTGTAATGGAATATAAGTTTTTTGCCATTAAATCATAGGCTTTTACATACGAAATGTAAAGAGACTGTAAGGAAAAAGTTGTATGTTGCAACAAGCTTTCATTTAAGGCATGAATCTGTCTCATCCTATCCTTGTCCGGGAAGCCGCTGAATCTTATAATTAAAGCTAATTGGAGGGGATCCGATGCGCAGAAAAAATATGATCCGTCTGTCTGTTATTCCGGTATTGTGCACTGTGCTGTTCAGCAGCGGTGTATGCAGGGTTTCAGCAGAAGAAATACATCATGCGTGGGATGAAACAAACCGCGTAAAGACACTCCGCAGGGAAGTGCCTACGGCCATTACAGTCTATACAAAGGATGCCTCGGCAGGAGAAGTGACGCACGAGGAAGGTGTGCTTGACGGAGTGGCATATGACATTCTGCGGGCAAGACCTTCAGAGAATACAATCGTTCAGGTGGATTACAGTGAAACACCGGTGCCGCTGAACCAGCTGCGGGATGAAGAACGGATTGCACAGGGATACCGCTATGCCGGCGGTGTCAATGCCGGGTATTTTTCCAACTCGGATGAAGAATACGGCAAACCTGTCGGTGCGGTCAGACGCAGCAATGAATGGACAAGCTGGAACTGGGCGGCGAATACCCCGGCATACGGCAACGGCTTTGCGACAGCGTACATCAATGACGGTGATCTGGAGCTGAAGTACCACGGCTGGTCATGGGGCATGTGGCTCGGTGATAACAGCTGGCAGTGGTGGACAGGCTATACGATTGATGCGGATTATGCCGTGTCGGGTTCATTCACATACTATGCGGACGGTATCCAGCAGGATATCACCAACGGCGATCACGGCGGCATCAACTACCATACCTTCGGCAGAGCAGTGACAATTCTTGCCCAGAAGCCGGACAAGCAGTTCCTGCTGATTACGATCTACGGTACGGTGGCGGAAGACAGGATTACGTCATTCCTCGGTGAACTCGGTGTTTCCGATGCGATCCGGATGGACGGCGGCGGTTCGGCACAGATGGTCTATGAGACAGACTGTGTGCAGGAAGTAAAGCCTGAGCTGGCCTGGACGGAAGGCAGTGTTGATACAGAACCGGATGAACCGGCAATCGGTTCCGTCAAGGTTCTGGTGGACAGACTGAGGGTGCGTTCGGCAGCCGGTACATCTTCAGCAGTCAGAAGCACGGTTATGAACGGAGAAACCTATCCGGTCTATGAAACAAAGGATGCCGAGGGTTACACATGGTACCGCATCGGTGTCAGCCAGTGGATTGCCGGACAGCAGGGCTGGACAGAGTATACGGCATCCGGTGAAAGCACAGCAGTGAGTACGCCGGAACCCACACCTGTTCCTACAGTGGCTCCCGCACAGACAGCGGTTCCGGAAGTGCAGAGTGATCCGGTGATCGGTACGGCGGAAGTATTGGTCGACCGTCTGAATATACGTCAGGGACCTTCCACAAGAACCAACCGCTCCGGTATGACCAATACCGGCAAGGTATACGATGTCTATGAGACAAAGGAAGCGGAAGGCTATACATGGTACCGGATCAGCAGCACACAGTGGATTGCAGGTACGGATACCTGGGTGAAATACACAGCAAAATAAAAACATGGGGCTGTAACAGTTAAGGAATGGTGAAACATTCTGAGGCTGGAAAACAGCCTCTTTTTAGATTCATTCAAAGCGAACATCCAAATGAAGCCAGCCAGAGTGAAAAGATTTCATTTCAATGGCGATATTCAAGAGATTCAAG